>JAKASY010000527.1 GCA_021817625.1 Bacillota bacterium
AGGCCGTGCTCGGCCATGGCGGCGAGGGTTGCGGCGAGGGCGTAGCCGCCGATGCGGTTGGCCACGAAGTTCGGGCGGTCGCGCACCACCACCGTGCTCTTGCCCAGGTCGCGCTCGAGCCACAGGGCGAGCTCAGCGAGATGCTCGGGGCCGCTCTCCGGCCCGGGAACGATCTCGACCAAGCGGAGGTAGCGCGGCGGGTTGAAGAAGTGGCTGCCGAAGAAGCGAGCGCGGGAGGCGGCGGGCAGCCCTTCGGCGATGGCGGCGATCGAGAGGCCGGAGGTGTTCGTTGTGAGCAGGGCGTCGGCCGCCGCTAGGACGGCGGCCTTCTGCCAGAGCGCCCGCTTGGTGGCGAGATCTTCGACCACGGCCTCGATCACCCAGTCGACGCGGGCGATGCGCGCGAGATCGTGGTCGAGGCTGCCGGCCCGGATGCGCGCCGCCATGTCGGCGCGATAGAGCGGTGCAGGACGCATGGCCGCGAGGCGGGCGATGGCCTTGCGAGCGCGCTCGCTCGGGTCCGGTCCGGCGGTGGCGACGTCCAGGAGCTCGACCTCGACGCCGACGTTCGCCAGGTGCGCGGCGATTTGGGCACCCATCACGCCGCTGCCGAGAACGGCCGCCCGGACCAGGTTCCGCGCCGGCGCGCTCATCGCTGGATGCCGCCAAGGATCAGGCGCTCGACGTCGCCGCCCACGCTCTCGAGCGGGTAGGGGTGGCGGGCGTTCACCCAGGCGGAGACGCACTCGTCGAGGGTGCCGAAGACCATGCGGCGGATGATGCGGGGGTCCACGTCGTCGCGCACGACGCCCTCCTCGCGGCCGCGCTGGACCACGCTGTCGATGCGCTGGAACAGGGGCGCCGCCGCCTCGGCCACCGCGGCCCGGATCGAGGCGTCCGACTGGCGTAGCTCGACCTGGGCGATGCGCGCCATGTCCGGGCTTTGGCCGAGGTAGCGAAGGTGGAAGGCGATGAGGCGGGAGAGCTCCTCGAGGGCGCCGCCTGCCCCGGCCAGGGCCGCCTCGAGCGCGACCATGTAGGTCGCGATGCCGGCCTGGAAGACGGCCACCAGGAGTTCCTGCTTGTTGCGGAAGTAGAGGTAGACCGTGCCGTCCGCGACGCCCGCCGCCTCGGCGATCGCGCTCATGCGGGCGCCATGGTAGCCGCAGCGGGCGAACTCCCCGCGCGCGGCGTGAAGGATCTCCTGTTCCCGCTCCGCCGGGGCGAGACGCGCCACCGCGAACCCCCCCAAGAACTGAATGAGGTCTCATTCGGCAATGGGCGTCCGATTCCTCTGGCCGATCTCCGCGCCCGGCGGAGGCGCTCAGGCCGCCGGGTGTGCGTCCCGCCAGCGCTGGCGGAGCTCGGCCTTCTGGATCTTGCCCGTGCCCGTCTTGGGTAGCTCGTCCATGAACACGAAGTGGTGCGGCACCTTGAAGTGCGCGAGGTTGGCGCGCGCGTGCGCGGTGAGGGTCTCGGCGTCGGCGCTCACGCCGGGGCGCAAGGACACGAAGGCCACGGGCACCTCGCCCCAGCGCGGGTCCGGCCCCGCCACGACGGCCGCCTCCCGCACGGCGGGGTGGCGGTACAGGACGTCCTCAATCTCGACCGAGGCGATGTTCTCGCCGCCGCTGATGATGATGTCCTTCTTGCGGTCGACGATGTTCAGGTACCCTTCGGCATCGACGACGGCCAGGTCGCCGGTGGCGAGGTAGCCGCCGGCCAGGGCCGCCGCACTCTCCTCGGGCAGGTTCCAGTAGCCGTCCATCACCTGGTCGCCGCGCACAAGGATCTCGCCGACCTCGCCGCCGTCGTGGCGGACGTCGCTGCCGTCCTCGCGCACGACGCGGACGAAGGTGCCGATGATCGGCATGCCCGTCAGCGACTGGCGGCGCAAGCGCTCCTCCAGCGGGGCGCCCAGAAGGTCGGCCTTGAGCGTAGCCATGCTGACCACCGGCGAGGTCTCCGTGAGGCCGTAGCCGACCTGGCACTCCACGCCGATCTCGGCCCGGGCGCGCGCGAGAAGGGTCGGCGGCGGCGGCGCCCCGCCCAAGAGGAGGAGGCGCAGGCTGGAGAGGTCGTGCCCCTTCAGGCCTGGGAAGTCGAGGAGGGCGCCCAGCATGGACGGAACCATGAACGCCAGGGTGCAGCCGTAGCGCTCGACCATGGTTGCGAAGCTCTCCGGCTCGAAGCGCGGCACGACGACCTGGCTCGCGCCGACGGCGACTGCGATCTGAGGACTGCCCCAGCCGTTCACGTGGAAGAGGGGTACGCTGCCGACCAGCAGCCGGTCGGTGTCGGAGCCGCGCAGGGCGACGACGCACTCGAGGGCGTGCAGGTAGAGCGAGCGCGCGCTCAGCATGACGCCGCGCGGCCGGGCGGTCGTACCGCTCGTGTAGAAGATCTCGACGATGCTCGCCTCGTCCAGGCCGTCGGGAAAGGCGTCAGGCGCGGCGGCCTCGACGAGGTCGTCGTACAGCTGCCAGCCGTCGGGCGCCGCGGCGCCGGGCGACGGATAGGCGAGGACGCGGTGCTGGACCGAGGGCGGCAGCGGCAGAGCGGCGATCAGGGGCAGGAGCTCGGGTGAGACGACGAGGACGCGCGGCGAGGCGTCCTGGAGGATGTAGGCGATGTCGGCCGGCGCGAGGCGCACGTTCACCGGCACGAGGATGGCCTCGAGCGGCAGCACCGCGTAGTACAGCTCGAGCAGACGATGGCAGTTCATGCCGAGGTACAGGACGCGGTCGCCCCGCTTCACGTCCAGGGCTCGCAGAACGCTGGCCGCGCGTCGGACGCGCGCGGCATACTGCGCGAAGGTGAACTCCTGGCCCGCGCAGGCAACGGCCAGGCTGTCGGCGTACAGCCCCTCGCTGCGCTCCAGGAAGCGCAGGGGGGTGAGCGGCACGTGCACGCACTCATCTCCTTAGCGGTCGACATGATGGCGCTGGCGCGGCCACGCCAACAACAAACAGGCCGCGCCGGAACCCGGCTGGCGTTCGGCGGGCGGGCGCGTTGCGGAATGAGGCGGGA
>JAKASY010000528.1 GCA_021817625.1 Bacillota bacterium
CTTCGTGCAGGTGGTCGACGACCTCACCGCCGAGGCGCGGCCGCGGCCCAACCAAAAGCGGGCGATCGCCGCCGGCTTTCGCTCCTGGGCCGTCGCGCCGGTGCGCGACGGCGCCCGCCGCGGCCTTCTCTCTCTGAACGCCTCCGAGCCCGGCTTCTTCCAGGCCGAAGACCGCCAGCTTCTGGCCGAGCTGGCGGGCGACGTCGAATACGGCCTCGCCCACCTGCGCGCCCAGTCCGATCGCGCCCGCGGCGAGACGGCCCTGCGGGCGGTCTTCGACACGGTTCAGGACGGCCTCCTGCTCATGGACGACCGCGGCCGCATCGAGCTTGCCAACCCGGCGCTGGCCAAGATGTTCGGACGCGACCTGACCGAACTCGTCGGGCACGACGTCACCGTGCTCATGACCGGACCCGACCGCGAACGCGCCCAGGCCCGCATGCACGAGGGCCTGCAACGCGTTGGCCCGCGTCCGCCCGGGCGCGGTGCGAGCGTCGTAGGGCAGCGCGCCGACGGCAGCGCCTTTCCCGCCGAGATCCACATCGGGGAGGCGCCGACGCCCTACGGCAGGCGCTTTGTCGGCGTCGTGCGGGACATGACGCGGGAGCATCAGCGCGCGCGCGAGCGCGACCACGTCCTCTCCCATGATCCCCTCACCGGCCTGTGGAACCGCACGGCCCTGCAGGCGCGGCTGGAGGTGGTGGCGGCCCAGGCCCGAACGCCCGCGCTGGAGCGCGTCGCGCTCGTCCTGGTCGACCTCGACGCCTTCCAGTACGTGAACGAGCGCCACGGCCCTCAAGGCGCGGATGCCGTGCTCGTCGCCGTCGCCCGCCGCCTCGAGGCGGCTGCCGGCCCGCGCGGCTTCGTGGCCCGCGTCGGCGGCGACGAGTTCGGCGTGATCGTGCCCGCGGCCGACACCGAGGCCGTGGCGGCGTGGACATCCCTAACCCTGCGCAGCGTCGGCCGCGGCGTGCGCGTCGAAGGGGGCCTCTGCAGGCCGCGGGCCAGCGCGGGGGCGGCCCTCCTGCCGGACGACGGGCCGGGGGCGGACGCCGTGCTCGCGCGCGCCGGCCTCGCCCTCCACGTCGCCAAGGCCGAGGGCGGCGGCACCATCCGTCTCTTCACCCGGCCCATGGAGCAGCACGAGGAGCGCGTGCGCGCCCTGCCGGACCGCCTGCGCCAGGCAGCCGGGCGGGGCGAACTGCTCCTCCACTACCAGCCCCAGGTGAACATGGTGACCGGCGAGGTGCGCGCCTTCGAGGCCCTGCTGCGCTGGCAGGACCCGGAGCGCGGCCTCCTCCTGCCCGGCGAGTTCCTGCCGCTCCTGCGCGATCGCGAGACGATCGTCTTCCTGGGCGAGTGGGTCATCGACGCGGCCCTGCGCCAGTGGCAGGCCTGGCGCAGCCAGGGCATCGCGGCCCGCGTCGCGGTCAACGTGGCGGCCCAGCACTTCCTGGACCCCGGCTTCGCGCACCGCCTCAGGCGGCGCCTCGCCGCGCTCGGGGAGGGCGCGCGCGACGCCCTCGAGGTGGAGATCACGGAATCGGCGGCCATCGCCGACACGGACCGCGGCCGAGCCGTCATGGAGGCGCTGAAGGCGCTCGGCGTGACGCTCGCCCTGGACGACTTCGGCACGGGCTACGCCTCCATCGCCTACCTCTCCGCGCTGCCGTTCGACGCGATCAAGATCGACCTGAGCTTCACGCGCCACATGCTGGACACCGCCGAGGGCTGGGCGATCGCACACGCCATCCTGCTCATGGGCGTAAGCGCCGAGCGCGAGGTGGTGGCCGAGGGCATCGAGACCGCCACGACCGCCGAAGGCCTCATGCGCCTCGGCACACGCTTCGGCCAGGGGTACCTGTTCGGCCGGCCGATGGCGGCCGGCGCCGTCGCCGCCTGGCTCGCGCGCTGGCGGCTCGAGTCGTTGGGCCACGCGGACCGGGCGGATGGCCGCACGGCCGAGGCCGACTACATGACGGCCATCCACCTCCACCTCCGCTGGGTGAGCCGCCTTCTGACCGCGCTCCGCCACCCGGGCGCGCGCTCGCCGGCCGCCGACCTGGGCGACCAGGAGCGCTGCGCCTTCGTACGCTGGTGCGGGCGCTACGGCGAGGGGCGCGAAAGCGTCACCCGCCTAGCCCAGATCCACGTCGAGGCGCACCGCGCGGCTCGAGCCCTGGCCATGCCGACGCCGACACAGGGCCGCTCCACCCAAGCGCTCGAGGCGGAGCTGCTACGGGAGACCGAGCGCTTCCTGGCGGCCGCGCTCGAAGCCTTCTATCCCACCGTGCCCGCGCCGGCCGAGGCCTGAGCGCCCGGCGTCGCCCTGCCTTAGGCCTCGAGGTCTCGCGCCAGCTCCGCCAGCTGCTCGGGCGCAAGGTCGGCGCGGGCGCTGTAGTTCGGGTGGTCGCAGACGATCGCAACGGGGCGATCGCCCGCCACGACGTGTCGCCGCGCCTCCTCGGGCAGCGTCCACTTCACGTAGTGCACGCTCGCGGTCTTCTCGAGCATGCTGCGGCCAGGCTCGCTCTCGCCGGGCACGACCGCGTCGCCGACGACAAGCGAGACATGCTCGTCCACGCCGACTAGGCGGTTCAGCACGGTGCGGATCTGGGACGGGTCGGGCACCTCGATGAACAAGGTGCAGGACAACTGCCCCGCCGCCGGCAGCAGGTCGTTGTACACCTCGAGCTCCTCGTCCAGACGGTGCGCCTCGGTCATGCGCTCGGCGCGCATCATCTCGCACACCTGGTAGAGCACCGTCTCCCGGTTCTCGAAGCCCAGGCTTACCAGGTCGCCGAGGGCGACGCGGCGGCGGCGGCGTACGCCGATCATCCGCACGCGCTCCGCGTCGCGCCGGGCCTCGTAAGCCTCGAGGGTCGGAATCTCGTCGCGCGTGACCGGCCTCATGCCTCCGCTCCCCTTCGTGTGGCCGCGCCCTCGTCCACAAGGCCGTAGGCGCGCGCCAGAATCTCCACCGGGTGGCGCACGCTGCGCCCGCTCATCTGCTCGACCTGGAGGCCCG
>JAKASY010000529.1 GCA_021817625.1 Bacillota bacterium
GATCTCTCCAGGGCCTGGACCATGGCGTCCAGGTCCCACTCGTCGGGGTGCACCTTGGCGTCGCAGTAGCCGTCCATACCCCTGTTCAGCAGGTTCTCGACGAAGCCGTCGAAGGCCGTGCGCACGTCGTCGTGGCTGCCCGCCAGGACGCGCAGGCGCTCGGCGTACAGCACGTGACGCTGCTTGTTGAGCACGTCGTCGTACTCGAGGATCTGTTTGCGCGCCTCGAAGTTCTTGTTCTCGATCTTCTTCTGCGCGTTCTCGATGGCGCGCGTGAGCATGCCGCCCTCGATCGGCTGGTCCTCCTCCAGCCCGAGCCGATCCAGAAGCCACTGCACACGCTCGGCCGCGAACAGGCGCATCAGGTCGTCCTCAAGGGAGACGTAGAACTGGCTGCTGCCGGGGTCGCCCTGACGACCGCTACGACCGCGAAGCTGGTTGTCGATACGCCGCGACTCGTGGCGCTCGGTGCCGATGACGTGCAGCCCACCGAGGTCGGCCACGCCCTCGCCCAGGACGATGTCGGTGCCGCGACCGGCCATGTTCGTGGAGATGGTCACCGCACCCATCTGTCCGGCCTGGGCGACGATCGCCGCCTCCCGCTCGTGGTGCTTGGCGTTCAGGACCTCGTGCTCGACGCCGCGCCTCTTCAGCATGTCCGACAGGCGCTCCGACTTCTCGATCGACACCGTGCCGACCAGCACGGGCTGGCCGCGGCGGTTGCGCTCCTCGATCTCGTCGGCCACGGCCTTGAACTTGGCCTGCTCGGTCTTGAACACCACGTCCTGGAGCTCCGTACGGATGAGCTGCCGGTTCGTGGGGATCACGACCACGTCGAGGCCGTAGATCTTGCGAAACTCCTCCTCCTCCGTCACCGCCGTGCCGGTCATCCCTGCGAGCTTGTCATACATGCGGAAGAAGTTCTGGAACGTGACCGTCGCCAGCGTCGGGTTCTCCTGCTGGACGGGCACGCCTTCCTTCGCCTCGATCGCCTGGTGAAGGCCGTCGTTGTACCGGCGGCCGATCATGAGCCGGCCGGTGAACTCGTCGACGATCACGACCTCGCCGTCCTTCACGACGTAGTCGCGATCGCGCAGGAAGAGCTCCTTCGCCTTGAGCGCCTGGTTCAGGTAGTGCGACAGGTCGGTGCGCATGTCCGCGTACAGGTGCTCGACCCCGAGCATGCGCTCGACCTTCTCGACGCCCTCCTCGGTCGGCGCCACCGTCTTCTGCTTCTCGTCCACCTTGTAGTCGACCTCGGGCTCGAGCGAGCGCACGACCTGGGCGAAGCGCGCGTACCACTCCGTCGACGCGGTCCCCATGCCGGAGATGATGAGCGGCGTGCGCGCCTCGTCGATGAGGATCGAGTCGACCTCGTCGACGATCGCGTAGTGGAAGCCGCGCTGCGTGATGTCCGCGAGCGTCGGCGCCATGTTGTCACGCAGGTAGTCGAACCCGGCCTCGTTGTTTGTCGCGTACGTGATGTCGCACGCATACGCCGCACGCGCTGCAGCCGGGTCGTGGTTGGGATTGGTGATGATCACGCCCACGGACATGCCCAGCGCCTCGTAGATCGCGCCCATCCACTCGGCGTCGCGCTTCACCAGGTAGTCGTTCACGGTCACGATGTGCACGCCCTTGCCCTCGAGGGCGTTCAGGTAGGCGGGCAGCGTCGCGACCAGCGTCTTGCCTTCGCCGGTCGCCATCTCGGCGATCTTTCCCTCGTGCAGGACCATGCCGCCGATCAGCTGGACGTCGAAGTGACGCATGTTGAGCGTCCGCCGCCCCGCCTCGCGCACGGCGGCAAACGCTTCCGGCAGAATGGCCTCGAGGCCCTCGCCGTTCGCGATGCGCTCGCGCAAGCGCGGGGTAAGCGCCATCAGGTCTTCGTCTGACAGCGCCTGCATGGACGGCTCGAGCGCGTTGATGCGCCGCACGGTGCGCTCGTGCCGGCGCAACTCGCGCGCGTTGTAGTCGCCCAGAAGGACGCGGGACACGGACTTCATCATGGTTTGGTCACCCGGTGGCCACCGCGCCGGGTGCACTCCTTTCGCGGCTCGTCATCGCGGTCGGCGCCCGGACGACAGCCAAACAGGGGTCGGGACACGCGACCCCATCTGCCGCCCAGTCTACACCGGCACCAGGGCGTCGGCAACGACGAAGCCGGGCCGTGGCCCGGCTACAGTGTCGTCCGCCTGCTTAATGCCCGGCGCGGCCCGGCAGCGCGCGGCGCGAGCGCACGATGTCATGCCGCTGGGCCATGAGCTCCTGGGCACGCACGCGCCGCTCGAACGTCGCGGGAACGTCGGCACCGCGCGCTATGAGGAACGCACGCACCACGGCGGGATCGAACTGCGCGCCCGCGCAGCGGATGAGCTCCTTGTATGCGACGGCCGGCCCGACACCCTTGTGGTACGGGCGGTCGGAGGTCATGGCGTCGTACGCGTCCGCAACCGCGAGAATGCGCCCGCCCAAAGGGATGCGGTCGCCCGATAGGCCTCGCGGGTATCCACGGCCGTCCCAGCGCTCGTGGTGGTACGAGACGTAGTTCATGCCCCGGATGGTGCGGTCGATCTTCCAGAACGGCTGCGTGAACTGCTCGCTGAGAGCGGCGTGCACCTTGATCTGCTCGTACTCGTCGGGAGTGAAGGCGGCCGGCTTCTTGAGCAGGTCGTCGCACACGCCGAGCTTTCCCACGTCGTGGAGAAGGCCGTTGTAGTACATGATGGCGACTTGCGTCTCGCTCAGGTGCAGCTGCCGCGCGATCTGGGCGCTGTACTCGCCCACCCTTCTCGAGTGCTCCAGCGTGTTCTGGTCCTTGGCGCCGAGGGCATTGGCCAGCGTGTCGACGCCCTCGAGGAAGGCCTTCGTGTATGCCTGGTAGCGCCCGAGGAGAGCGTTGATTCCCACCACAGGCAACACCAGGAGCACAAGCCCCTCGTTGCCCCAAAAGTGATAGCACGCCAGAACTAGCGGTCCAAGGATCAGAGCTCCGCCCGCCAGTGCCAGCCACTGTTGGAGTA
>JAKASY010000530.1 GCA_021817625.1 Bacillota bacterium
GGCGATCGCGTCCAGGATCGCCGCAGCGCCGTGCGGCGGCAGCTGCGCCTCCCGCCGCTCCCGCGCCATTCGGGCCCCCCCTTGACTCTAGCCTGCCTCGCCGGCCGCTCCCTCACTCCGCGCACGCTCCGCCCGCGCTTCGGTGAACGCTTCGAGCGCACGCTCGCAGCGCTCGCACACCGCGGCCGGCTCGGCCGGCACCAGGCGCCCGTACACCCGCCAGCAGCGCGCACAGCGCTCGCCCGGCGCGCGCCGCACGCGCACCTCGGTCGCAGCCTCGGGCCGGAGCTGGATGGCGCTCACGCCGAAGAACGCTTCGGCGTCGGCGCCAAGAGTCGTGAGAGCGGAGCGCTCCGCCGCTGTCGGCCCCACCTCGATGGCGGCCTCCAGGGCGCTTCCCAGAAGGCCGTCCGCGCGCGCCGCCTCGAGCGCGGCCAGGGCGCGCGAGCGCAGGTCGCCCAGGGCCTCGACCGCGCTGAGCGCCTCCGGCCTTGCCGCAGGCAGCTCCGGCCACTCGGCCAGGATCGCGCGGTCCGGTGCGTCGGCGCCGCGCGGCAGGAAGCTCCAGGCCTCGTCCGCGGTGAAGGGCACGAACGGCTCGAGCAGGAGGATGAAGGCGCGGGCGATCTGCCAAAGCACGTACTGCGTGGCGCGGCGGGCGGCGCCGTCGACCGGATCGGCGTACAGGCGGTCCTTGACCATGTCGAGGTAGCCTGCGGACAGGTCGCCGACCGCGTATCCGTAGAGCCGCTGGTAGACGCTGTGGTAGCGCAGGTCGCGATAGTCGTCGAGGCAGTCCTGGGCGACCGCGCGCAGGCGCTCGAGCGCCCACTCGTCGAGGGCCGAGTAGGCGGGCGCGGCCGGGCGCTTGTCGGGATCGAAGTCGCTCACCGTGCCGAGGAGGAAGCGGATCGTGTTGCGCAGCTTGCGGTAGGCGTCGCCGGTCTGGTCGAGGATCGCCTCGGACAGGCGGGTGTCGGCCGTGAAGTCCGACGACACGACCCATAGGCGCAGGACGTCGGCGCCACGGCGCTCGACCGCCTCCATGGCGTCGATGCCGTTGCCGAGCGACTTGGACATCTTGCGGCCCTCGCCGTCCACGACGAAGCCGTGGCAGAGGTTTTGCAGATAGGGCGCGGTGCCGCGCGTCGCCACGGCGGTGATCATCGAGGAGTTGAACCAGCCGCGGAACTGGTCGCTCCCCTCGAGATAGAGGTCGGCCGGCCAGTGAAGCCCGAACGCGGGGCCGAGCACCGCCGCCTGCGAGGAGCCGGAGTCGAACCAGACGTCGAGCGTGTCGGGATCGAGGCGGAACTCCCCGCCGCCGCAGCTCGGGCAGGCGACGCCCTGCGGCCAAAAGCGCGACGCCGGTGCTGCCCACCAGCTGTCCGTTCCCTCGCGCTCGAACACCTGGGCGATGTGCTCGATGGTGGCCGGGGTCACCACAGGTAGCCCGCAGCCCTCGCACCACAGCGCCGGGATCGGCAGCCCCCATACGCGCTGGCGCGAGATGCACCAGTCGTCGCGCTCGGCGAGCATGCGCGACATGCGCTCGCGCCCCCAGGCGGGATGCCACTCGACGCCGCCGACCGCGCGCTCCAGGTCCTCGCGCAGCGGATCGAGGCTGCAGAACCACTGCTCGGTGGCCCGGTAGAGCACCGGCCCCTTGGAGCGCCAGCAGTGCGGGTAGTCGTGCTCGATGTGGCTGTAGCCGAGGAGCACGCCGCGCTCGTCGAGGGCGCGGGTGATCGCCTCCTCCGCACCGAGCCAGTCCATGCCGGCGAACGGTCCGGCCACGTCCGTCATGCGGCCGCTGCCGTCGACGGCGACGCGTACGTCGAGGCCGTACGCGCGCCCCGTGGCGAAGTCCTCCGGACCGTGTCCGGGGGCCGTGTGCACGAGGCCCGTGCCATCCTCCGCCGTCACGTACTCAGCGGACACGACCGGCACGGGCGCGTCGGAGAACGGCGGGCGCACGAGCAGGCCGGAGAGGTCCCGGCCATGCAGGCGCGGCCCCTCGCCCTGGCGCTCGAGGCCCATCTCCGCGAGCGCCGCCTCCGCCCGCGCCTGCGCCACGACGAGGTGGCCTCGGCGGGTGGGCACCGCTTCGTACTCGAGGTCCGGATGGACGGCGACGGCGACGTTCGCGGGAAGCGTCCAGGCGGTCGTCGTCCAGATCACGACCTGGCTGTCCGCGGGCAGTCCGGGAGCCCCGGCGGCGAGCGGAAAGGCCACGTACAGGGAGGGCGAGCGCTCGGGCCCGTACTCGATCTCCGCGTCGGCTAGCGCCGTCTCGCACTCCGGGCACCACAGCACCGACCTCAGGCCGCGCACGATCAGGCCACGCTCGTACAGGCGGCCAAACACCCGCACCTCGGCCGCCTCGTAGGCGGACGCCATGGTCACGTACGGGCGCTGCCAGTCGCCGAGCACGCCGAAGCGGCGGAACTGCTCCGTCATCGCCTTGAGATGGCGCTCGGCGAAGTCGCGCGAGAGCCGCCGCACCTCGAGCGGGTCGACGCGGTGCTGGTCGAGCCCAAGCTGGCCGAGCGCCCGGTGCTCGATCGGCATGCCGTGCGTGTCCCAGCCGGGCACGTACGCCACGTCGTCGCCCTCGTGCCAGCGCGCGCGGTTGGCGATATCCTTGAGGATCTTGTTCATCGCCGTGCCGATGTGGATGTCGCCGTTGGCGTAGGGCGGGCCGTCGTGCAGGACCCACTCGCGCCGGCCGGCGCGGGCGCGGCGCAGGCGCTCGTACAGCCCCTCGGAGTGCCATGCGGCGAGGCGCTCGGGCTCGCGCGCCGGCAGGGAGGCGCGCATGGAAAAGTCGGTGCGCGGCAGGTTCATCGTGTCGCTGTACGGGCTGCGCTCGGCCATCGCCTTCGTCCGCTCCCTTCGCACACAGCGCGCGCTCTCGCCGAAAGGGCGAGAGCGCGCGCTCCGCGGTACCACCATTCTTGCTTCTCTGCCCGGTCACGGCGGGTGCCGTCGGCGCCTGGGAGCTACGCTCCTC
>JAKASY010000531.1 GCA_021817625.1 Bacillota bacterium
TCCGATCTGGCGAGAACGGCCGCGTCGTCGGCCCAGGCTAGCTGTGCGGCGGACCTGGCGATGCCGCGTGGGCCGCTGGTGGGGCGCTGCTGGTCCGCGTAGGTCGCCCCGCCGAGGCGCTCCGCGTACTCGTCGGCGCGCCACGCCGCGAACGGCACGTGGGTGTGGCAGTCCACCAGGCCGGGAAGGACGGCACGGCCCCCAAGGTCGAGCGCCGGCAGGCGCCTGAGCTCCGGCGGCAGGTCGGCGTCGGGCCCGACGAAGGCGATCCGGCCCTGAACGATCGCCACGCTCCCCGCCTCGACCGCCTCAAGACTGAGCAGGTCGTCCCCCCGCCGGGGCACGGGCCCATCGAGGCTGTAGACGCGCCCACGGCGCAGCACGAGATCGCCCCCCACGACGTCCCCGCCCCCTCCCGCTTCCTTGACCTTCGCCTGCGAGCGTACCATGCTCGACGGGAAGGCGCCGCCGCGCACGCTCGGCGGTGGCCGGGGAGGCGTGAAATGAGCGACTTCGCCGTTTCCGAGGGCGCACGCACCGTGCGCGCGTACCGAGGCACTGCCCTGCACAGCCGCGGCTGGCCGCAGGAGGCCGCGATGCGCATGCTCATGAACAACCTGGACCCCGACGTGGCCGAGCGCCCCGACGAGCTCATCGTCTATGGCGGGCGGGGACGCGCCGCGCGCTCCTGGCGGGCGTTCGACGCGATCGTTGCCACGCTGGCCGACCTGGGGGACGACGAGACCCTCCTCGTCCAGTCCGGCAAGCCCGTCGCGGTCTTCCCCACGACGCCCCTCGCCCCGCGCGTCCTCATCGCCAACAGCCTTCTCGTGCCGTACTGGGCCTCGCTCGATGAGTTCAACCGCCTGGAGGCCGAGGGCCTGACGATGTTCGGCCAGATGACGGCGGGCTCGTGGATCTACATCGGCTCTCAGGGCATCATCCAGGGCACGTTCGAGACGCTCGCGGCGATCGCCCGCCGGCACTACGGCGAGAGCCTGCGCGGCCGGCTGTTCGTCTCGGCCGGCCTGGGCGGCATGGGCGGCGCCCAGCCGCTCGCGGCCAAGATGCTGGACGGCGTGGGCCTGTTCGCCGAGATCGACCCAAGCCGGATCGAGCGCCGCCTGCGCATCGGCTACCTCGACGAGGTCGCGCCCAGCGTGGAGGCGGGCGTGACGCGGGCGCTGCGCGCACGGGAGGCGGGCGAGGCCGTGTCGATCGCCGTCCCATGCCACGCGACCGACCTTCTACAGTACCTCGTGGACCAGGGCGTCGTGCCCGACGTGGCGAGCGACCAGACCTCGGCCCACGACCCGCTCTGGGGCTACGTGCCCGATGGCCTCGACGTGGCCGCCGCGGCCGACCTGCGCGCGCGCGACGAGCGCGAGTACCTGACGCGCGTGGCGGCCTCCATGGCCCGGCACGTGGGACTCCTCTTGCGCCTAAAGGGCGACGGGTGTCGCGTCTTCGAGTACGGGAACAACCTGCGCCGGCGCGCCAAGGACGCCGGCGAGGAGAGCGCCTTCGACATCCAGGGATACGTCCCGGCGTACATCCGCGACCTGTTTGCCCAGGGCAAGGGCCCCTTCCGCTGGGCCGCGCTCTCCGGCGACCCGGCGGACATCGCGCGCACCGACCGCCTGATCCTCGAGATGTTCCCGGACAACGCCCTCCTGCGGCGCTGGATCACGCTTGCCCAGCGCCATGTCCCGTTCCAGGGACTGCCCGCCCGCATCGGCTACCTCGGCTTCGGCGAGCGTGACGCGTTCGCCGTGCGGGTGAACGAGCTCGTGCGCACGGGCGAGATCGCCGCCCCAATCGTGTTCGGCCGCGACCACCACGACACCGGCAGCGTGGCCTCGCCCTACCGTGAGACCGAGGCCATGCGCGACGGCTCGGACGCCATCGCCGACTGGCCGATCCTGAACGCCCTCTTGAACGTCGCCAGCGGCGCCCACTGGGTGTCCGTCCACCACGGCGGCGGCGTCGGCATCGGCTACTCCCTGCACGCCGGCATGGTGGTCGTGGCCGACGGGGCGGAGGAGACCGCCGACCGCCTCCGCCGGGTCCTGCGAGGCGACAGCGGCATCGGCGTCGTGCGGCACGCCGACGCCGGCTACCCGCTCGCCGAAGAGACCCTGCGGCACGGCGGCATCCGGGCACCGCTGGTCGGCCCGGACAGCCAGCCCCGCAGGGAGCCCCGCGGCCGCTGAGGGCAGGGCCCTCCCGAAGGCGCACACCGCCCCATCAGAAGGGATGACATCGGTTGCCTGCTGCCACGCCCGCGACGGCGCTGCGCTTGGTGCGCGCCGCGCGCATCCTGCAGCCGGACCACGGCGTCCTGCGCGACGGCGCCATCCTCATGGACCGCTCCCTGGGGCGGATCGTCGACGTCGCCGAGGCGCGCCTGCTAACCGCCCGCCACAACGACCTGCCGTGCGAGGACTGGGGCGACGTGCTCGTCGCCCCAGGGCTGGTGAACGGCCACGCGCATACCTTCCAGTCCCTCCTGCGCGGGCTGGGCGACGACCTGGACTTCGACCGCTGGCGTGAGGAGGTGCTCTACCCGTCGGCCCGCTGGCTCACGCCCGAGGACATCGAGACGGGCGCGCTGCTCGCGGCAGCCGACATGCTCCTCGCGGGCGTGACGACGGTGGCGGAGTTCTTCTACCTCAACGATCAGGGCAACGCGATGGCCCAGACGGCGGTCGACGCCCTGCGCCGCATCGGCATCCGCACCGTGTTCGGACGCGCTCTCTACGACGGCAGCGCCGCCCCGGCACGCTACCGCGAGCGCCCCCTCGACGCCTACGATCGCGTGCTCGCCCTGGCCAACCGCTACCTCGGCGACCCGCTCGTGCAGGTCGTGCCGGCGCCGCACAGCCCGCACGCCGCATCGCCCGAGGCCATTCGCCTTGGCGCCGAGGCGGCCGAGCGCCTGGGAGGCGTGTTTACCATCCACCTGGCCGAGCGCAAGGACGAGGTCGAGGCCATCGCCCACAGATCGGA
>JAKASY010000532.1 GCA_021817625.1 Bacillota bacterium
CGCCCTTGCCGCTCACCGGTTTCACGCGCGCGATCAGGTCCTGGCCCTGCGTGCCGGTGATGGTGCCCGTGTAGGCCTCCGTGCCGTCGGCCGCGTAGAGGATGACCTGGCTCTTCTGGATGGCGACGCCGCCGTACGTCTGCTGCCCCACCACGAGCACGGCCAGCGCGCCGCCCGGCTTGCCCGTGAGCGTGGCGGTGATGCTCACGTCCACGCTGCCGCCGCCGTCGTCGCCGAAGCCGTCCTGGCCCTGCCCCTGCCCCACCTGCATGGCACCGCTGAACGCGGACGTGAAGCTCGCGGGCATGGTCGCCGCGGGGGCCGGCGCGGCCAGGGCGATGCGGGCGCCGCTGCCCAAGCCGTTGTTCGCGATGGCGTTCCACCCCGCCTTGAACGGCCCGCTCCAGGCCCAAAGCGCCAGCACGACGGCCGCGGCCGATGACAGGGCGGCGAGCGCCGGGCGCGGGCGGGCGCGCTTGCCGGCCGGACGCACCAGGCGCCAGGTGGTGAGCGACAGCACGGCGAGGATCGAGACGCCGTAGATCGTCGCGCCCCATGCGGTGCGTGTGTCGCTGCCCGTGCCGAGCCCGTGCAGCGTGGTGAACGCGAAGGCGAGGAAGGCTGCGACGTGCAGGGCCCGCCACAGCTTGTAGCCGATCCACGGACGCAGCCAGGTGCTGAGCACGAGGGCCATGGCGAGGTACAGGGCAACGATGCCGAATGCCATCCAGAGCGGCCGGTAGTGGCTTGCGAGCGGCACGAGGACCTCGGCCAGGTGGAAGCGCGTGAAGGGGTCGAGCCAGGCGAGCACGCCGTGCACCATGCCGAACGCGATGGCGAGCAGCGTGACGAAGTTGTGCATGTCGTTCGTGATCAGGCGCGGCCAGCGCTTCGACGACCAGCGCAGGCTGAGAAGCAGCCCCAGGACGACGCTCGCGCTGAGCAGGAGGTAGGCCGTGAAGCCGCTCGCGCGCACGCTGTCCCAGCTGACCTGCAGCCAGATTGCACTCACCCGACGCGCTCCATGTGCCGCGGCCAGGCGCCGGCGGGGAGCGGCCCGCCCCCATACGGCACGAACAGGCCCGCGAGGGTGCGCCGCTCGAGCCAGCGGCTGCCGTCCTCGTAGCCGAGCAGGAAGGCGGACTTGGCGGCCACGTCGGCGAGCGTGGCCTGCGCGGCGGCCACCGTGACCGACCACAGGCCCGTGAACGCCGGTCGCCCGGTGCGCGGGTCGATCAGGTGGTGCATGAGTCGACCGCGCCGCTGCCAGCGCCGACGCGCGATGCCCGAGGTGGCGAGGGCGCCGCGCGCCAGGTGCACCAGGAAGACGCCGGCCGGCGTGGGAACGGCCACGGGCCAGCCGTCCTCGCCCTCGGGGCTGCCGTAGACGGCCAGGTCGCCGCCCGCGTCGACAAGCGCGCGCTCGACGCCCATCGCGGCGAGGAGCGCGATCGCCGCGTCGACGGCCATGCCCTTGGCGATGCCGCCGAAGTCCAGGCCGACGCCGGCCGGCAGGCGCACGCTGCGCCCCGCCGGGTCGATGTCCACCTGCCGCCAGCCGCGTAGGAGCGCCCGTGCCGTCCCTGCGCCGCCGGCGCCAAGCGGCACGAGCTCGAACGAGCGGTCATAGCCCGCCGCCTCGAGGGCGCGCAGCACGGTGGGGTCGTAGAGGCCACCCGTCGCCGCCGCCGCCTCGAGCGAGCGCGCCGTGACGTCGTACAGGAGCTGGCTCACGCGCACCGCCGGGCCACCGGCGTGGGCGTTCAGATAGGCGAGCTCGCTGTCGGCGCGAAAGCGGCTGAGCGTCGCGTCCCACTGCCCGAACAGGTCGAACACCGCCTCGGCGGCGTCCGCCGCGGATGTCGGCACGGTGACCGCCACGTCGGTGCCCATGAGGCGCCGCGCCGAGCGCGCCATGGCGGCCGGCGCCTGCACCTCAACTGACGGTGGTGGTGGCGGTAGGTGCACCGGCGCTGCCGCCCGCACCACTGCCGGAGCCGAAGCTCTGCTGCCCACTTAGCCCACTCCCCCCGAAAAAGGCGTTCTCGGCCGCGTTGAAGCTCGGCCCGGCGCCGGCGCCGCCAGCGGCGTGCGTACGCGCCGTGATGCCCGTGACGTGGGCGAACGCCATGCCGATGAACGCCGCGAAGGCGCCCACGCTCGTCGCCACGGCCCACGTCTTGAGGCTGCGCAGCCGTTCCTGGGGCGAGGCCTCGCGTGGGCTCTCGCCCCGCTGCGCCGCCCGCGACTCTGGCATCGCGTCTGCCGCCACTACGGTCCCTCCCGAGCGCTGTTGCGCCATCTGGCGCCATGATCGCATCCGCCGCGCGGGTGGTGCTTGGAGCCCGCTTAGACCTTGGTGAGAAGTGCTTGAGATACCGGTGGCAGGATGGCCGCGGCGCGCGGCGAAGGCCGTGCCGGAAGCGATGGATCCAACCGGAGGCGTTCGCAATGCGCATCCTCATCCTGGGCGGCACGAGCTTCCTCGGTCGCCACTTCGCCGATCTCGCGCTCGCGCGCGGCGACGAAGTCACGCTGTTTCACCGCGGCGTCACCGGTCGTGGTGTCGTGCGCGGCGCCGAGGAGGTGCTCGGCGACCGTGACGGCGGCCTCGAGGCGCTGCGCGGCCGCACCTGGGACGTCGCCGTCGACACCTCGGGCTACGTGCCGCGTGTGGTCAGCCAGTCCGTCTCCCTCCTCGCGGACCACGTAGAGCACTACACGTTCGTCTCGACGATCTCGGTATACGCCGACTTCTCGCGCCCCGGCCTCGACGAAGACGCGGCCGTCCTGCCGCTACCCGAGCCCGCGTCGGAGGACGTGAACAAGCACTACGGCGCGCTCAAGGCCGTGTGCGAAGAGCGCGTCCTCGATGCCCTGGGCGAGCGCGCGCTCATCGTGCGCCCGGGCCTGATCGTCGGCCCGTACGATCCCACCGACCGCTTCACGTACTGGCCCATGCGCCTGGGGCG
>JAKASY010000533.1 GCA_021817625.1 Bacillota bacterium
TCACGGAGCGGTCGAGGAATTCGAGCCGAGAGAACAGGCGGCGCGCTGTGGCGGCCGCCCCCTTCCGTAGTGCGACCTACGCGTGAAGCCGTGCCAGCAGAAAGGCGCCGGCGGACAGGAACAGGAGCACGCCCGCCGCGCGCCCCAGGCAGCCCGCGCCGAGCCGGCCCCCGGCACCGCCCCGCATGCGCAGCCTGTCCATCTCCCGGCTGTGGTTCCGCTCGAGGCGCGTGGCCTGCCGCTGCTCGGACACATACTCGCTCATCCGGCCCTGGCGGCGGTAGGCCACCCCAAGATTGTGGTGGGCGCCGGGATAGTCCGGCGATGAGGCGATCGCTCTGCGGTACAGCTCGATCGCTCCCTGGATGTCCTCCTGCTCCAAGAGCATGTTGCCGAGGTTGGTCAGGGCGGGCGCGTATTCGTGCTGGATCGTCGTCGCCGAGAGAAACGCCTGTCGCGCCTCGTCGCGGCGGTCCAGACGGATGAGCATGACGCCCGCCCGGTGCACCGGCCTGGGGTCGTCCGGGAACAGCTCCTGGGCACGACGATAGACCGCCAGGGCCTCGACGAACGAGCCCTGGTCCTCCAGGCGCAAGCCGCGCCCGAGATGGTCCTCGATCTTGTCCCCGACCCTGTCGCTCAAGGTCATTCCTCCGATGAAGCTTCGACCGGCCTAGGTTCACCAAAGCCGGGCACGCCCCCTGCCGAGGCGACCGATCGTGGCCACGGCCAGGGTTGCGAGGTAGGCGGCGCCGGCGATCGCAACAAGCCGGTAGCCGTAGCGGACCAGGGGCGCGAACCCCACGAGGGCAAGCGCCGCGCCGCCCACGACGATCGGCACGAGGACGCGGATGTCGACGCGCGGCCCGCCCAGACGCGCAAAGAGGCCGAAGGCGTTGCCGACCGCCGTCGTGAGGAGCGCGCCGGCGAGCGCCAAGGCGTACGCCAAGCGGAGAAGCCCGCCACCGCGTGCGGCCAGGCTCAGGAGGGGGATCTCGGCCGCTGCGACATCCGGGTGGGCCACAAGCGCGCTGTGGATCGCCAGGGCGAGAAGGCCGAGAACCGTGGCGGCCAGGGACGCCGCTAGCCACCCGTCCGCCGGCCTTCGCGCCTCGCCGCCCAGCGAGGCGAAGAGGACCACGGCGAGGAGGCCATTGTACAAAAAGTACGTGACGCCCGCGCGGCCGGCCGCGCCGGTCAGCGCCCGGACGCCAAGGTGCCACGCCGCGGCGTCGCCCAGGCGGGGCAGGCCGGCCACGACGAGCACGAGCGCGGCCAGGGCCGGCACGATGGCCGCGTTGGCCGCGATGACGCCGCGGCTGCCTCGCCACACGACCAGGGCCGTGAGGAGGGACGCGGCACCCACGCCGACGAGCCGGCTCCCCCACCCCAGCGAGGCGAACAGGGCGCCGCTACCCGCGATCGTGACCGCTAGCCCGAGAAAGAGCGCGAGGGCCACGAGCGGGTCGGCCAGGTCGGCCACGCGGCGTCCCGCCAAGCGCGCCGTCAGTTCGCGGTACGAGCGCGTGCCGCCGCGCCGCGCCACCTCCAGAAAGAGGCCGCCGAGGACGGCGATCAGCAGGGCGAACAGCACCACCCCCGCGCGGCCTCCGTGGCCATGGCCCGCGAAGAACTCGTGCACCTCGCGGCCGGAGGCGAAGCCTCCGCCCACCAGGGCCCCGACCTCCACGCTGGCGAGCGAGAGGATCTGCAACAGCCGCCGCCGCACGTGCCCACCCCCACCCCAAGGCCTATGCGCCACCTCGTGCGGGACGGCCGCATAGGGCCTGCGGGCGGCCAATATACTGCCAAGGCCGACGAGGGGAGGGGGATTCGGGTGGAGGGCTGGGTGTCCGAACGCCCCCGCGCCGCCCAGCGCGAGACGCGTGCCCACCTCGACGACCGCGACGCGGCGACGCGCCTGGGGCAGTTCCTGCGGCAGGAACTCGAGCGCCTGGGCCTCGAAGGGCGTCCGGGCACCGTCGTGCTGTGCATCGGCTCCGACCGCTCGACGGGCGACGCCCTTGGGCCGCTTGTTGGCAGCCTCCTTCTCGAGCGCGGGCTGCCGAGGGCGCAGGTTTCGGGCGACCTGACGTTGCCGGTTCATGCCTCGAATCTGCGGCGCGTCTGGTTCGAGCTGCGCGACGCCAGGCCCCGCCCGGCCGTGCTGGCGGTAGACGCCTGTCTGGGCCGACAGGAGTCGGTGGGCACGCTCACAGCCGGTCTCGGCCCGCTCAGACCCGGCGCCGGGGTGAACAAGGACTTGCCCCCGGTGGGCGACCTATACCTGACGGGCACGGTCAACGTCAGCGGCTTCATGGAGTACTTCGTCCTTCAGAACACGCGCCTAAGCCTGGTCGTTGCCATGGCGCGGCGCACGACGCAAACGATTCTCGAGGCGCTCGCTCGCCCCGGCGCCAGGGACGACCCCGGCCTGTGCGGCATCGGCTCAGCGGCGCCGCCGGGCGGCTAGCACCCTGTCGACCGCGGCCGCGACCTCCTCGGGCGTCTTGCCGTCGGCGTCCACCACCGGCACCGGCGGCTCGCTTGAGCAGATGCCGAGCATGCCGTCGCCCTGGCCGCTGACCACGACGCAGTCAAGGCCTCGCGCACGGTCGGCCCCTCCGGTCGGGATGTCCACGACCTCGTAGCCGCGCCCACGCAGAACGGCGGACACCGGCGACAGGTCGGTCGAGACGCCTATGGACGGTCCCATCCGGCCACCCCCCGGCGTAGTCTCGACGCCGGGGCCCCGTCTCATGACCGGTGCGGGGCCAACAGGCGAAGCGCGGACGCATCGACGCGGACCTCAAGAGTCGCGCCGGCGGCGAGGGGCGCCAGCATTTCGCCGTCGCAGTGCAGCGGCAGCTCGCGGTCGGCGACGGCGCGAAGGACCTGGAACGAGCGGATGGCGACGGCCGGGTGGCGGGTGTGCCGCCCGAGGAAGACGCTGGGAAGGAGGGCGACCAC
>JAKASY010000534.1 GCA_021817625.1 Bacillota bacterium
CAGGGCGTCTCCCATGAGGTCTGCAACTTCGCCGCCATCCACCGCCTGCCGGTGGTCTTCGTCTGCGAGAACAACGGCTGGGCGATCTCCGTGCCCGAGCGCCTGCAGGTGGCCCAGCCTGGGATCGCGGCCCGCGCCGCGGCCTACGGGATGCCCGGAGAGGCGCTCGACGGCGGAGATCCGCTGGCCACGTACGCCGCAGCCTCGGCGGCGCTGGCCCGGGCGCGCGCCGGCGAGGGGCCGACGCTGCTGGAGCTGCGCGTGGTGCGCCTCGATCCGCACACCTCCTCCGACGACGACTCCACGTACCGGCCGGCCGAGGAGCGCGCCGCCCTGCCCGGGCGGGATCCGCTTCCGCCCTTCCGCCGCCGCCTGGGCGAGCTCGGCGCCGCCTCGGAGGAGGCGCTGGCCGCCCTGGATGCCGAGGTGGCCGCGGAGGTGGAGGCGGCCACGGACGCGGCCGAGCGCAGTCCGGCGCCCGCGCCCGCCGACCTGTCCCGCGGGGTCCTCGCCGGCCCGGGACGGGAGCCCGCGGCATGGACGGGCTGACCATCCTGGAGGCGCTGCGGCGCGCCATGGACGAGGCGCTGGCCGAGGATCCGCGGGTGATCGTCCTGGGAGAGGACGTCGGCCCGCGCGGCGGCGTCTTCCAGGCCACGGCCGGCCTCTTTCGCCGCTTCGGGCCGGAGCGCGTGATCGACACGCCCCTGGCCGAGTCCGGCATCGTGGGGGTCGCCATCGGGGCAGCGCTCGCCGGACTGCGGCCCGTCGCGGAGATCCAGTTCGCCGACTTCGTCCACCCGGCGTTCAACCAGATCGTCAACGAGGCGGCCAAGCTCCGCTACCGCTCCGACGGGGCCTGGAGCTGCCCGCTCGTGCTGCGCATGCCGTACGGCGGCGTGCACGGCGGGGGTCTGTACCACGGCCAGTCGGTGGAGGCCCTCTTCTCCCACATCCCCGGGCTGCGCGTCCTCTCGCCGTCCACGCCGGCCGACGCGTACGGCCTGCTGCACTGGGCCATCCGCTGCGACGACCCGGTCGTCTTCCTGGAGCCCAAGCGCATCTACGCGTCCGTGCGCGGCGCCCTGCCGGACGGCCCGCCGGCACAGGAGGCCGAGCCCCGCCCGGAGATCCGGCGCCCCGGGCAGGACGTCACCGTGGTCGCCTATGGCCTCATGCTCCACCACGCGCTGGCGGCGGCCGAGGCCCTTGCCGCGGAGGACGTCTCGGTCGAGGTGCTGGAGCCGCGCGCCTTCCGCCCCTTCGACGCCGAGCTCATCCTCGAGAGCGTGCGCCGCACCGGACGCCTGTGCGTGGTGCACGAGGACCAGGCCATGTGCGGCTTCGGCGCGGAGATCGCCGCCCAGGTGGCCGAGCGGGCGCTGTTCCACCTCGACGCCCCCATCCTGCGCCTGACCGGGCCCGACGTCCCGGGCGTGCCGTACGCCCCGTCGCTGGAGCGGGAGATGCTCCCCTCCGTGGAGAGCCTTGTGGATGCCCTGCGCCGCCTGGCCCTGGCCTGAGGACCGGCGGCCGGTGGGCCGCGACGCTGGAGGGAGCGCCCGTGCCGACGACCTGGACCCTGCCCCAGCTCGGCGAGGCCGTGGCCGAGGCCACCATCGGGCGCTGGCTGAAGCGCCAGGGCGAAGCGGTGGAGCGGTTCGAGCCCCTGGTCGAGGTGGAAACCGACAAGGTGATCACGGAGATCACCTCGCCCTGCGGCGGCATCCTGGCCGAGATCCTCGTGCCGGAGGGCGCGACGGCCCGCGTGGGCGAACCCGTGGCCGTCTTCGAGGAGGCGGAGCAGGCTGCGACGGCCCCGCCGGCCGCGCCGCCCGCCGGCCTCTTCCCATCCTCGCCGATCGCGGCCCCGGTGGCCGCGCCGCAGGCCCCCGCCCCGGCGCCGTCCGGGCCGGAGGCCTCCGCGCCGGCCGCGGGATCCCCCCCGGCGACGGCGGCACCGGGCGCCTTCTCGCCCGCCGTGCGCCGCCTCGCCGGGGAGTATGGGGTCAATCCGCGGGAGGTCGCGGGCACCGGCGCGGGCGGGCGCGTCACGCGGGAGGACGTCATCGCCCACGCGGCCCGGCTGCGCGCGTCCGCCGCGCGGGAGGCGACGCCGGCCCCCGGCGGGGACGCCGCCGTGGCGCCGAGCGCCGTGCGCCGGGCCATCGCGGCCCGCATGGCCCAGAGCGTCCGCGACATCCCCCACGCTTGGATGATGGTCGAGGCCGACGTCACGGGCCTCGTGCGGCTGCGGCAGGCGGCCCGCCCGGAGTTCTCGCGACGGGAGGGCTTCGAGCTCACGTACTTTCCCTTCTTCGTCAAGGCCGTCGTCGAGGGGCTGCGCCAGCATCCCGTGCTCAACGCCTCCTGGACGGAGGAGGCCATCGTCTACCACGGCCGCATCGACCTCGGCGTCGCGGTGGCCGCGGAGGAGGGGCTGGTCGTCCCCGTGCTGCACGGGGCGGACGGCATGAGCGTGGCCGGCATCGCGCGGGCCGTGCGGTCGCTCGCCGCGCGGGCGCGGGCCGGCGACCTCGGCCCGGAGGACGTGACCGGGGCCACGTTCACGGTCAACAACACGGGCGCGCTGGGCTCCGTCGTGTCGATGCCGATCATCCAGGCCCCGCAGTCGGGCATCATCACCCTGGAGACGATCCGGGCCGTGCCGGCCGTGGTCGGCGAGGGCATCGCGATCCGCCAGGTCGTCAACCTGTCCTTTTCCTTCGACCACCGGGTCGCGGACGGCCTGACGGCGGGCCGCTTCATGCAGGCCGTGCGCCGCGTCATGGAGGCCTACGCCCCGGGCTACGCGGTGTATTCGCCCGCTCTACAGAACCCCTAGGAGTAGTCATTGCGGCGGCTGTAATGTTTGCTGTGGGGATGATAGATGATGTAAGGCCAGTCTCGGCACCAGCCAAGATTGCAGGTCAAGTCTTGGCCTCTAGCGTACTTTATTTT
>JAKASY010000535.1 GCA_021817625.1 Bacillota bacterium
CATCGAAACGCTGCGGACCGGGTCGGAGCCGTCTAGTGCCGCGCCGGTCGGGCCGTCACTGCCCGCCCGCGGCGTGCAGGCGGTCCGCCTGCACCGTGAGGTCGACGATCCGCTCCTCGGGGGCGGCGCCGACCTGGCTGAGCCTGCCGTCGAAGAACGTGGCGGGCACGCCCATCACGCGATAGCGACCGGCGAGCTCCGCGAACGTGGAGGCGTCGACCATGTCCGCGATGACGTTCTCGCTCGCGAGTGCCATGTCCTGAGCCAAGCGCACGGCCTGGGGGCACCACGGTCAGGTGGGGGTGGTGAACACCTGGATGTGCACGCGGTGGCCGAGCCCGGACAGGGACTCCACGCTCTTCGGCTTGAGCTCCGCGCTCCCGGCCGCGGCGTGCTGGATGGCGGCGATGAGCGCGCCGAACTCGTGGCCGCCCGTGATGCCGAGGAAGCGCACGCGCGAGTCCGGCTCCCCGGCGGCGGCGACGCTCAGGACGGGCCCCTCGAGCTGCGCGGCGCTCTGGCGCCCCGGCTCGACCTCCGGCGCCTGCGCCACCTCCACGAGGCGCAGGCGCGGCCCGACCTCGACCATCTCGCTCAGGAGTGCCGCCATGAGATCCCCGGCCTCGGCGTCTGGGCCGCGGTACAGGTGCAGCTCCACGTCGCGCGGCAGGCCCTCCAGCATCGGGCGCAGCTGGTTGCGGACCGTCTCATTCAGGAGCGCCAAACGCCGACCCCTCCCTCCACCTCTTCCCTATGGTCTGCCGTGCCAGGCAGCACGATGCCCGTCCATCATCGCCCATCCGGACACGGTGCGCCAGGGCCGGGCCGCTACGCCTCGTACGACTCCGCCGCGGACCCGGCGGGAGAGCCGCGCGCGGCCGTCTCGACCGTGCCGCCGCCCTGCGCGGCCGGGCGCCGCGCCTCGCCGGGGACGGCCACGCTGTGGAACGCGTAGTGGTAGGCGACGGCGTTCGCCGCGATGAAGAAGGCGGCGCCGAACAGCGGGAAGCTCAGCCACTCGTCCATGACCACGCCGGCCACGGCGGGGCTCACGAGCGACGTCACCTGGGAGGGAAGCGAGCCGAAGGCCGCGACGCGGCTGCGGTAGCGCTCGTCGCTCACGGCCATGGTGAACGACTGCCGCGCGGGCATGCCGAGCGAGTTCAGGACCATGCGCAAGGTGTAGGCGACGCCGACCAGCGTGAATGAAGGAAGAAACGGCATGGCGACGAGCGCGCCAACGCCGATGAGGCGCGTCCACACCACCGTGCGGACCGCGCCCAGCCGCCGCACCAGGGCCGCCGACGTGAGGTAGGGGAAGGCGGCCGCCAGGTTCACGACTGCGTAGAGGACGCCGAGCTCCGCCGGCCCGACGCCGAAGCGGCGGTACAGCCAGTACGTGAAGAGCGGGCCGAGGAAGCCGATGCCGCAGCCGTTCAGGCCGTTCGTGACGCTCAGGCGGCCGATCAGCTGGCGGACGGACATCGGCGGCGCCTCTGTGGCCGCCTCCGCGGGGTCGGGCCGGCTCTCGCGCACCGGCAGGGTGACCGCGATCATCACGACGCCGAGCGCCGCCCCCAGCGCGAAGAGCAGGCGGTAGCCGGCGACGATCGACAGGCCGTCGCCGACCAGAACCTGCGGCAGGCCCGCGACGAGGGATCCGACCGCCCCCGCCAGGACGCCGACGAACGAGATCACGCCGAATACCCGGGTACGGTTCTGCTCCGGCGCCGCCGCGGCCAAAAGCGGCTGCTCGGCCGGGAACACCGGCCCCCAGGCGCCGCCGCTGCCGGCGCCGCCGCCACGGCCGACGCCGCCGAGACCGCTCGCCACCACGGCCATCACCGGCCCGAGCGGAAGCCACGCGAGGAGGACAGCGCCCAGGGCCGTGAGCGCGGACAGGGCAAGGAGCGCCCGCCGCCGCCCGAACCGGTCGGCGGCCACGCCGACCAGTACGACGAGGGCCATGCTAACGGCGCCGGACAGGCTCAGGATGAGGCCGACCTCTGCGGCGCCCATGCCCTCCTTGGCGAGATAGAGAGGAAAGATGACCGTGAGGAAGGCGGTGGCCAGGCTGCGCGCGCTTCGGCCGGCATACAGCCATGGCAGGTTGCGCGCGGCCTCGCGGGCGCCCGCAGCGCTCACCCCGCCACCCCCGCGCGCCGCACGGCAACGACGCCGGCGGCCGTGTCCTCGCCCGCCAGGTCCGCGTCCTCCGCGTCACCGGCACCTTCGCCCGTCGGCGCGAACTGCTCGAGATAGAGCTGGGCGTAGAGCCCTCCTGCCGCCACGAGCTCCGCGTGCCGGCCGCGCTCCACGATGCGGCCGCCGTTCACGACGAAGATCTGCTCGGCCATCTGCACGGTCGACAGGCGGTGGGCGATGGCGATCACCGTGCGCCCCTGGAGCAGTCGGGCCAAGGCCGCCTGCACCAGGCGCTCCGCGTGGCTGTCGAGGGAGCTCGTCGCCTCGTCCAGGAGAAGCACGTCCGGGTTGCGCAGGATCGCGCGCGCGATCGCCACGCGCTGCTTCTCGCCACCCGACAGGCGGTGCCCGCGCTCGCCGACCAGGGTGTCCAGGCCCTTGGGCAGGGAGGCGACGACGTCGTCGAGCTGGGCCGCTGCCACGGCCTCGAGGATCTCGTCCTCGCTCGCGTCCGGCCGGCCGTAGGCGACGTTCTCGCGCAGGCTGGCGTGGAACAGGAAGACGTCCTGCGTGACGACGGCGACGTGCGCCCTGAGCGTGTCGTCCGACAGGTCGCGCAGGGCGACGCCGCCCATGCGCACCTCGCCACCGGTCGGGTCGTAGAAGCGCGACGCGAGCGAGAGGATCGTGCTCTTGCCCGCGCCGCTTGGGCCGACCAGGGCGGTGAGCTCGCCGCTTCTCGCCTCGAACGAGATCTCGTGCAGGACGTCGGTGCCCTTGCCGTAGTGAAACGATACCCGGTCGAAC
>JAKASY010000536.1 GCA_021817625.1 Bacillota bacterium
GCCGGTGGTGGTGCGCGAGGTTTCGGACGATCGAATGCTCGAGATTGCGCTGGTCGAGAACCTGCAGCGCGAGGACCTGAGCCTGTGGGAAGAGGCGTCCGCACTGCGCGCGCTGATGCAAAGCTATGGCTGGACCCAGGAGCAGCTCGCGGAGCGGGTCGCGAAGAGCCGGTCGCACGTAGCCAACACGCTGCGGGTCCTGGCGCTGCCCGAAGGCGCCCGTGCGCTGGTCGAGAACGGGCGGCTCACGCTCGGCCAGGTGAAGGCGGTGCTGGAGGCGCCGCCGGAGCACGTAGAGGCGCTGGCGTGCGCGGCCGCGGACGACGGGCTCACGGTACGGGAGATCAACGCACGGGTGGAGACGCTGGGGCGACGCCGAAACGCGCGCGGTGGTGGGGCGGGCGTTGCGCGCGGGGCGTGGCCGCCGGCGCTTCAGGAGGCGGCGGCCGCGGTCGGCGCCCGGCTGGGCCGACCGCTGCGGTGGCGACCGGCGGCGGACGGCGGCGAGGTAGCGGTGCCGTGCGGGACGACGGGGGAGGCCGGAGCGCTTTTGCGGGCGCTGGAGCGCGCGCTCGTGTTCCTCGAGGAACAGGGCGCCGCGTTTGGCGATGATGTTCCTCGAGGAACAGCCATGGGAGGGAAGGGGAGTTGACCCTGCCGCTCGTGCTCGGTGTCTCTCTCGCCACCTGGAGCGGCCCCGTCGCTCTTATCGTTGCCGTGGTCGCGCTGGCGGTCGTCCTGCTCGGGTCACGCCGACGCCCGGCCGCGCCAGCGCCGGTGGGAAGCGACGAGGCGAGCCGCGCGGCGCTCGAAGCCCGGGTGGCAGCGGTCGAGGGTCGGCTTCCCGCCACGCTGCAGCACGCAGCCCTTGTGCGCTACGATGCCTTTCCCGGCGCGGGCGGCCAGTTCTCGTTCTCGGCGGCGCTCCTGGACGGGAGCCGACGAGGACTGCTCCTCACGGCGATCACAGGCCGGAATGAAACCAGGCTGTACGCCAAGTGGGTCGAGGACGGCCGTTGCCGTCAGGCGCTGTCGCCGGAGGAAGAGGCCGCCCTCGCGCAGGCGCTTGACCAGGCGGCAGGGCAGGGGAGGGCGTAGGGTGGACGCGCTGTTCGTGGTGAACCCTGCGGCTGGCGGCGGACGCGGTGCGGAGCGCTTCGAGCGCGTGCGGGCGCGAGCGGCCGCTCCGGGCAAAGTGGTACGCGTGGAGTTCACCGAGCGGCCAGGGCAGGCGGCGGAGATCGCTCGGCAGGGCGCCCAGGAGGGATGGCGCTGCGTCGTGGCCGTGGGCGGCGACGGCACGGCCTCCGAGGTGGCGAACGGCCTGGCGCACACCGACACCGCGCTGGGCATCGTCCCGACCGGCACAGGCTGCGACTTCATCCGCACCGCGGGCATCCCCGCCGACATGGAACGGGCGATCGCGGAGCTGTGGTCCTACGCGCCGCAGGCATATGACATGGGCGTGATCGGCGATCGGCGCTTCCTGAATGCGGCCGGCTACGGCTTCGACGCGGCGGTCGCCGAGGAGGCCAACCGGCTCAAGGAGCGGACGCGAGCGGGCGGCACCTGGCCCTTTCTGGTGGCCGTGGCCCACGTCCTGCGTCGGTATCGCTGCCCCAACGTGCGCATCCGCCTTGACGACGGACCCGAGGAGGCAGCGCCGGCTCTCATGGCAACGTGTGCCAACGGCCGGGCCTACGCCGGCGGCATGCGCATCTCCCCACGCTCCGATCCGAGGGACGGAGTGCTGGAGCTGGTCGCCGTGAGGGCGCTTCGGCCGGCACAGGTCGTGGCGCTCCTGCCGAGCGTGTTCGTCGGCCTGCACACGCGCCATCCCGCGGTATCCATCCGCTCCTTCCACTCCCTCGCGGTCACGGCCGACATCGAGGTTCCGGTGCACTGCGACGGCGAGATGCTGGCGCCGCTCGCGGTGGGAGGGCGTCTCGAAGTGCGCGTCGACCCTGCCGCTGTCCGCGTTCTGGCGCCGGCGGACGCCGGGCGCCGCTCCCCGACATGACGAGCGGCCCCTCCGGCGAAACTACCGCGGGGAGGTGGCCGAGTGCGACCGTTCGTGGGCGTGGCCGCGGACCTTGCGCCCGTATCGGCGACATTGCGTGAGCGCGGGTACGACGTTGTCGACCTGCCGGCCGGCGGGCCCGAGGACGCCCACGGCCTGGACGTCGTGGTGGTGAGTGGCGAGAGCGCCGGAATGCTCGGCATATGGCGCGCGCAGCCGCCGGTGCCCGTGGTGGACGCCGACGGCAAGACACCCGACGAGGTCGCAGAGCAGGTCGACAGTGCCCTAGCCAGGCGGCGGCAGGACTGACGCCAGGCCGCACAGGCTCGGCTCGCCCGTGCGCGCGGGCAGGGCGAGCGCCTCCATGACGGCTTGGGCCATGCGCTGGGCCATGGCGACAACGAGGCTCAGGCGTGTGTTCTGCAGCACGAAGTACTCCATGAAGCCGCTCACGTTCACAATGCCCGTGAGGTACACGTCGCCGACCGGCGGCAGATCCTTGTTCACGCCAGCACCCGGTCGAAGCGGTCCGAGGCCGGCCGTGAGCGTCCCCACCGACTCCTGGCGTCCGAGGCATGCGTCGACCGCGAGCACCGACGGACGCGGTCGTGCATCGTGCAGGTCGAGCCACACGCGTCGCAGGTTCGAGGCGTGCACCGGCAGGGACAGGTCGCCCGCAACCTGCGCGCGCGGCAGCCCCCGGGCCAGGAGCAGGCTCCCGATCAGCGGTCCCAGGGAGTCACCGGTCGAGCGGTCGGAGCCGATGCAGAGCACGACCGTGGGTGCGCGGCCGTCGGCCGCCAGTCGCTCGATCTCCTGGCGCAGGAAGCGCCCCAGACGGGCGGGCGCGTCCCGGTCGTCCAGATGGGCCCGCGTCTCCCGCTGGCCGGCGCGGGGTCGATCCGACACCCAGCCCTCCACCCGCATCCCC
>JAKASY010000537.1 GCA_021817625.1 Bacillota bacterium
TGGCGCTGCGCTACGTTCTTACGGATCCCGCGGGGCATTGGGTGGGCCTGTCGGCCAGCGTCGCCGCAGGATCGGACGTCGAGTCCCTGGTCGGCGCATTGCCCGAGGTGCACTGGGACGAGCGGGAGATGCAGGACCTGGCGGGCGTGCGTCTGCGCGAGCATCCGGATCCGAGGCCTCTCCTCCTGCCGGACGGGTACGAAGGGCCGCCGCCCCTCGCGCCCCAACTGCCGCCGCAGGCCCGGGCGCCCTGGCGGCCACGCCTGCTTTTTCACCATGGCATCGTGCACGTCCCGGTCGGACCCGTGCACGCCGGGATCATCGAGACCGGGCACTTCATGTTCTCGGCCATGGGAGAGACGGTGCTCCAGATGGATCTGCGCCTTGGCTGGGACCACCGGGGGCTCGAGGCAGGGCTGGCCGGAAGGCACCTTGCGGACGCCGCGCGCGTGGTCGAGCGCACGTGCGGAAACTGCAGTGCCTCCCACCAGGAGGCGCTGGCCCAGGCGGTCGAGGCCCTTCTCGGGTGGAGCGTCGACCAGGAGACATGGCGACGCCGGCGCCTGATCCTCGAGCTCGAGCGCGTGTACAACCACGTGAGCGACCTCAGCCAGCTGGCCACGGGCGTCGGGCTTGCGGTTCTCGCACAGCAAGGGCTTCAGCTCAAGGAAAAGGCCCTGCGCCTGAACGCCGCGGCGCTCGGCCACCGCTACCTGTTTGGCACGATCCGACCCGGCTGGGCACGACCGTCGCGCGACGCGAGCGGCCTCGGCCGGGAGCTTCGCCGGCTGGCGGCGGACAGCGCTCGCTGGGCCGACCACCTGTTCTCCAACGTGGGCTTCCGTGACCGCACCCAGGGCGCCGGTGTCGTGGCGCAGGGTCCGGCGGCGGCGCTGGGGGGCGTCGGGCCCGTCGCCCGTGCAAGCGGCGTCCGCACGGACGTCAGGGCCGAGCGACCGGTCGGAGCCTACGAGGACGTGCGGCTCGGGCCGGTGACGCGGACAGATGGCGACGTCCTGGCTCGGGCCGAGGTCCGCCGCGAGGAGCTCGCCAAGGCCTTCGAACTGGCGCTTGGCTGCCTCGCGGGCGCGGCGGCTTCGGGCACGCCACGCGGCGCCGGGGAGGCGCCGCCAGCCATGGACCCCCTCGCATCCGGCTGCGGCGTCGGCATGACGGAGTCCCCGCGCGGTGCGACCATCCACTACCTTTCCGCCGCGCGCGGGCGCATCGTCCGCTACCACATGCGCACCGCATCGTTCACGAACTGGCCGTTGATCATGGTTGCGGCCCAGGACAACCCCATTGGCGACTTCCCGCTCATCAACAAGAGCTTTGAGCTCTGCTATGGCTGCAGCGACCGATGACGATGACAAGGATGCCGAGGAGGCGTCTCATGGCTGGACGCAGTGTCATCCGATACGCCCTTGCGTTGCGACACGTGGACTGCGGCAGCTGCAACGCCTGCGAGTCCGAGCTCGCCATGATGTTTGGCCCGGACTGCGATGCCGAGCGTGCCGGCATCACCATGGCGGCAAGTCCGCGCCACGCGGACGGCATCCTCATGACCGGTCCCGGCACCGCGCAGATGCGCGACGCCCTGGCTCGCACGCTGTCCGCCGTGGGCGAGCCGAGGTTCGTCGTGGCGCTGGGCGACTGCGCCGTAGGCGCCGGCGTGCAGCCGGCCGACTACGCCGGCGTGCCTGCGGCGGCCCCGGCAGCCGATCTGGCGATCGCCGGCTGTCCCCCCACGCCGGTCGAGATCCTCGCCGGCCTGAGGCGGTTCATGCGCGGCGAGGCATAGGCGCCGCTGAGCCACAGAGCGCCACGTCGCCGTCCCGGCGAGGCCACCACCTGTCCCTGACGCCTGCCGCGTCCGGCGACCGCTTGACCTTCCGGCGCCGGCAGCGGCTCATCAGCGGCGCAGTCACGGCAGCGTGCCCTCGCGCTGCACCGGCCGCTGCTCGGCACCTCAGGTGGCCGCTATCGCCCCGGCCTTGGCACAGCGAAGGTCCCAGATCTTCCAGGAACCGCTTCGTGTCTGGCTTGCCTGCACCGGTCGCCACACAGTCGCGCGACAGGCGGCGGGGAAGCGGGCTGCCCGGCGGCGGCCCGAGGCAGGCTCAGCGGTGGGGCGCGCCGCTGCGCTTGTTGGCCCCTGCGACCGCGCCCCGGCCGGGCGCCCTGGCCTACGCCGCCGGAAGGGGCTCCTCACTCCTGCCGCGGCCGGCCACCCGCGCCGTCGCCCGGTAGCCGCACCGCCGGAGGAGTTCCGCCGCCCGGTCGAAGGCGTAGCCCGCATACTGAGGCTCGTGCGCGTCGGACGCGACGGTCGCCGGCACGCCCGCCTCGCGCGCCAGGGCCAGGATCTCCGGCGCCGGGTAGAGGATGCCCACCGGACGCCTGAGCCCGTTCGTGTTCACCTCGATCGCCATGTCGGCCCGGGCGATCGCCTCCACAAGCGGCCGGTAGAGGGCCGCGAGGTCGCCGCCGTACATGTGCCCCCAGAGCTTCGGGAGGTCGGGATGGGTGAACACGTCGAACAGGCCGCTCCCGCACGCCCGCACGGCGGTGTCGACGTAGAGGCGCCAGACCCCGTCGACGTCGCGCCCCCGCCAGTCGTCGGGCGAGTTGTCGACGGCGAACTGCCCGAGCCAGTGAACGCTCCCGAGCACGAAGTCCCAGCGGTAGAGGGAGAGGAAGCGCTCGATCCCCTCCTCCTGGCCAGGCACGTAGTCCATCTCGAGGCCAAAGAGCACGTCCGCGCCCGTCGCCTTCACGCGCTCCGCGAACGCGAGGTAGGGATCGAGGTCGTAGCGGCAGCGCGCCTGCGACCACGCACCCGGGAGAAGGCCGCTCGCCTCGTGGAAGCGGTAGGCGTGCTCCACCACCCCGAGCGTGGCCGCACCGTTCGCGCGCGCCCGCTCGACGTACTGCCCGAGCCAGTCGAGATC
>JAKASY010000538.1 GCA_021817625.1 Bacillota bacterium
CGGCGGCCAAGCCCGAGCCGGCGCCAGCGGCCGCACCGGCATCGGCGCCAGCCGCGGCGGCCCCGCCCGCGGCCGCTGCGGTCGCGCCGGCTCCCGCTCCCGCGCAGGTCGCCCCGCCGTCCCCGGCGGGCGGCGAGGTCAAGGCGACGCCTGCGGTTCGCCACCTCGCCCGCCAGCTCGGCGTGGACCTGGCCGCCGTTCGCGCCACCGGTCCGAACGGCCGCGTGACGCGCGAGGACGTCGAGGCCGCGGCTGGCCAGGCGGGGGCGCCTGCTGCCCCGGCAGCGGCCGCCACTGCCGCGGCGCCCGAGGCCGCGGAGGCCCTCGCGGCGCCGGCCCGGCCCACGCCGGCCCCGACGCCCATCCCGGAGGCGCGCGGCGACCAGCGCGTGGCGCTGCGCGGCCTGCGCCGCACGATCGCCAAGAGAATGGTGCAGTCGGCCTACACGGCGCCGCACGTCACCACCATGGACGAGGCGGAGGTGAGCGCGCTCGTCGCCTTGCGCGAGCGCCTGAAGCCCCTGGCCGAGGCCCGGGGCGTGAAGCTTACCTACCTGCCGTTCGTGATGAAGGCCGTCGCTGCCGCGCTGCGCGAGTTTCCCACCCTCAACGCCTCCCTGGACGACGAGCGCCAGGAGATCGTCCTGCACGGCGATATCCACATCGGCATCGCCACCGCCACCGAGGACGGCCTCATGGTGCCCGTCGTGCGCAGCGTCGACCAGAAGTCCATCCTCCATCTCGCGGCCGAGGTGCGCGAGCGCAGCGACCGGGCGCGCGGGCGCACGAGCGAGCTGGACGAGCTTCGCGGCTCGACCTTCACGATCACGAACATCGGCAGTGTGGGCGGCCTCGCCGCGACCCCGATCATCAACTACCCGGAGGTGGCGATCCTGGGCGTCTACCGCATATCGGACCGTCCCGTCGTGCGCCACGGCGCGGTCGTGCCCGGCAAGGTGATGGGGCTCACGCTCACCTTCGACCATCGCGTGATCGACGGCGAGCTCGGCGCGCGCGCCCTGCGGCGCGTGGCCGAGCTCCTCGAGAGCCCCGACCGGCTCGTTCTGGAGATGGCCTGACATGGTCGTCGGCGAGCTCACCGTGGACACCGACCTGCTCGTCCTGGGAGGCGGACCGGGCGGCTATGTTGCCGCCATCCGCGCCGCCCAGCTGGGCCTCGACGTCACGCTCGTGGACCGCGACGGCCTGGGCGGCGTCTGCCTGAACCGCGGCTGCATCCCCTCCAAGGCGCTCATCACGATGAGCCATCTGGCCTACAAGGCCGCCCACATGGAGGCCGCGGGCATCCACGTCTCCGGCCTCGAGGTGCGCATGCCGGAGCTCCAGGCGTGGAAGCAGGGCGTCGTGGACAAGCTCGTGGGCGGCGTGCGCCAGCTGCTGGAGGCCAACTCGGTGGCCGTGGTCACGGGCACGGGCACGTTCACCTCGGCGCACGAGGTGCGCGTGCAGGGGGAGTTCGAGTCCCAGCGCATCCACTTCAAGCAGGCGATCGTGGCCACCGGCTCCCGTCCGGTCGAGCTCAAGGCGCTGCCGTTCGACCACGAGGTGGTGTGCGACTCGACCGACGCCCTGGCCTGGGGCGAGGTGCCGCAGAGGCTGTGCGTCGTGGGCGGCGGCTACATCGGTCTCGAGCTCGGCACGGTGTACGCCAAGCTCGGCAGCGAGGTGACCGTGCTCGAGGCGACGGACAGCCTCCTCCCGGGCACGGACCCAGCGCTCGTGCGGGCAGTGGCGCGCCGTCTCAAGGAGCTCGGGGTGCGCGTGGAGCTCGGTGTCATGGCGTCCGGCGTCAAGCGGCCGAAGAAGGGGCCGGCGACGGTCAGCGCCGAGGGCAAGGCGGGGCCGCTCGAGGTGGCGGCCGACCGCGTCCTCGTGACGGTCGGTCGCGTGCCCATATCCGACGGCATCGGCCTTGAGGCCCTGGGGCTCGCGCCCGACAAGCGCGGCTTCCTCCAGGTGGACGCGCAGAGGCGCACGTCCGTGCCGCACGTGTTCGCCATCGGCGACGTGGCCGGCGGCCCGCTTCTCGCCCACAAGGCGTCGCACGAGGGGAAGGTGGCCGCGGAGGCGGCCGCGGGCGAGCCCGCCGCCTACGACGTGCGCTTCGTGCCGGCGGTGATCTACACCGATCCCGAGATCGCCAGCGTGGGCTACACGGAGGCGGAGGCCAAGGCGCACGGCCACGACGTGGTCACCGGCCGCTTCCCGTTCGCCGCCCTTGGCCGGGCGCTCACGACGGGCGAGTCGGACGGCTACGGCCAGGTGGTCGCGGATCGGGCGAGCGGGGAGCTCCTGGGCCTGCACGTGGTCGGCCCGGAGGCATCGAACCTGATCGCCGAGGGCGGCCTGGCGCTCGAGATGTACGCCACGCTCGAGGACGTGGCGGGCACGATCCACGCCCACCCGACCTTGCCCGAGGTCGTCATGGAGGCGGTGGAGGCCGCCCTTGGCCGTCCCATCCACCAGGTCCCGCCCAAGCGGGCCCCCCAGACCCGCGCCTAAGGGAGCGGGGCGCGGCTGCGGCCGCGCGAGCGGAGGCGAGCTGTGAGCGACGCGGCCCGGGTGAGCGTGGTGATCCCGAGCCACAACGATCTGGCCACCCTGCCGCAGGCGGTGGCGAGCGCCCTGGGCCAGAGCCTCGCGCCGGCCGAGGTCATCGTCGTCAGCGACACGAGCGACGACGGCACCGACGCCTGGCTGGCCGGTCAGGCGGGCGTGCGCTGGCGCGCCATCTCGGCGCGCTCGCCGTCCGCCGCCCGCAACGCCGGCGTGGCGATGGCGAGCGCTCCCTACGTCGCGTTCCTGGACAGCGACGACGTCTGGCATCGCGACCGCCTCGCCCTGTTCGCCCTGCAGCTGAGGGCGCGGCCGGAGGGCGCGATCTGGGCGTGCACGTGGCGGCGCGAGGGGCTAGCGCTCGCGCC
>JAKASY010000539.1 GCA_021817625.1 Bacillota bacterium
GAGTCCAACAGATACAACGTGGACGGTGCGGTGCCAGGCGGCTCGCCCGGGCCGCTGAGCGGCGGCCCCGCCTGGATCCATGCGTGTCCCGCCACTCCAAAACCCCAGTTGTCGAATTGGTCGCCACGGAGGGGGCCGGCCAGCACCTGCCAGGAGGCGCCGCCGTCCTCGGTCTGAAGCAGAGCGAACGGGTGGTCCTGGACGGCGAGGCCGAACGTGCGAGAGAGCATGTGGACCTGCGAGAACGCTAAGCCGGGCTTAGACGCTTCGGCGGGCGCCGCACGGACCGCCGCGGCGAGCGTCAGCGCAACCACGGCCAGGAGGCTGCTACGCATCCAGGTAGACGTACCAGACGACACTCCCTGCTCCCCCCGGATCCACGTACTTGCGGCCGTGCAGGGTGTCTTCGCCGGCTGGGCCCGCCGCACCCCGGGCCGCTACTCCATGGCCACAAGTTGTTGATTCCTGTGGCATCGTCGATCGCCGAGAACGCGGGATTGCCCAATCGCCGGCGCCCACGCGGTCAGGCGGGGCCTCGCGGAGGTCCTCCTGCCCATCAGTGCCGGCATGACGGTCGGGGTGGTCGTGGGTACGGGTGGCCCAGGCGGGACGCCTGGACAGCCAGGGTCGGCGGGGCTCTCGGCCACGGTTCGCGCGGTCCCTACGGTCCCCGCTGTGGCAGGACGTTCAGCGTGCCGCTGTGGCGGTCCCCGTACAGGAGCGACTGGCGCCCGCCGAACAGCCTGATCGCGATTCCGAACAGGGCACCGGGTGGGCCGGGGTCGAGCTGGCGCGTGGCCACAAGACGCCCGCCGCGGGGAAAGAACTCCACCACCAGGTTGTGGGGCGTGCCCGCGCTGTCGATCGCGTCCCCGCTGGCCGCCAGGAGCGTGCCGATCGGAGACGGGGCCAGACCGAACGGCCCCTTGAGCGGCGGCCCGAGCACGACGGTGGCGCCAGAGCCGCGGCTGGCGCCGGCCTGCCGCACGCCGGCCACGAACTGGACCCGGTTGTTCCCGGCATCTGCCACGTACATGCCGGTCAGGTCCGGGCTCACCACGAGGCCCGTCGGCCCATGCATGAGCGCCACCGGGCTCGGGCCGTGGGCGAAGCCCGAGGCCACGCGCGTCAGGCTCGTGACGGCCGGCACGGGGCCCGAGGTGGAGCGCTCGATCGCGAGATTCACGCGTGTCACCGTGCCGTCCAGCACGTTGCTCACGTAGAGGAGGGGCGCCAGGGGGCGGCTGTCGTCCACCGCCACGTCCCACGGGCCGCGCAACAGCACGGAGTCGGTGAGCGTGCAGAGGACGGCGCCGGCGCGGTCGAGGAAGATGAGGCCCCCGGGCATGGCCGTGGCCGCGGTGCCGTCCAGGGTCGGCATGCTCCCCACCACTACGATGCCGGCCCGAAGGGCGGCGAGGGCGGCGGTCAGGCCAACCGGCCCGAGCTCGTCCGGCGCTTCGAAGAAGGCAGTGGCGGTACCCGCGGGCGTGATCGCGATGATCGTGCGACCCTTGCCGCCAAGGTTGTGCGCGTCGGCAAAGGTGCTGACCAGCACGTCGCCGACGCGCACGGTGCCACCGCCCGGAAAGCCCGGGGGCACGACCGCCACGCCATAGGGGTTCTGGTCGCCGTTGGGCGCCCGGGTGCTGACCGTCAGCGATGGCTCGCCAGTCAGACCGTTCAGGAACGACGGAGGTTCGTGCGACCTCATGGCCGGCCTCCTGCCCTGGAGTGCGAGAGCATATGCCCGCGGACGGGTTCAGGTCCCGCCTGCCCTCGCGCGCTGATGCGTTGGGAGGCTCGCACCTACCGGTCCGAACGGTGCGGGCGGCGCCGTCGCGCCGCCCGCTCCGCTGCTCCCTGCGACTGCCGGTGCCCGCCGACGCTCTCGCCTGTGCTCGGGTCGCCAGGGGGCGCCGGGCACGCCTAGCCGCGCCTTGGCCGGCGGCGGGCGCCCTTCTGTGGGGGGCTACGGACGCGCCTACGGGTCGCCCACGCGATGCAGCTCCACCCATGCGCAAAGCGCGTTGCCGATCCAGCGCCCGTGGCGCTCCTCGTCCTCCAGGTTGAAGGTGCCGACCGCGCCGTTCAGGACGTCGCCCCGCAGGCGCAGGTCCCAAAGCAGCCGGTGCCGGTGGCGCTCGGCGTCCGGCGTGGGCATCGTGCCGTCGCTGAACCCCTTGAGCCAGGGCCCGTCGACGGTCACGTCGTTCAGGAGGGTCCAGAGCGCGTCGCCGAACCGCGCGTGGATGAAGCCGCCCGGCACGAAGCGCAGCTCGACGGGCACGCTGCCGGCGTAGGTGGCGGCACTCCCCTCCCAGCGGCCGATCAGCTCCGGCCTGACCTCCCAGCTCGCGTCGCGCTTCACGCCCACTCGCGTCGGCGCCGGCTCGGGCGGCGCGGCGGCCCGCGCCTCGGCGTACGTCGGCAGGAGCGCCGCCGCCACCTCGTCCACCACCCGGAAGGGAAGGTCGCTGCTCACGTTGCACAGGGCGGCCGCGACCAGGCCGTCGTCCGGGAACAGGCGCAGCACCGTCGCAACGCCGCCCATGCCGCCGCTGTGCTCGACCACCCGGTGCCCGTGCAGGCTCGCCTGGACCCCCCAGCCGATGCCGTAGCCTGGCTCGCCCGTCCCCTCGCCCGGCCTCTGCATGGCGGCGCGGGACACCTCGGACAGGATCGCCGCCTGGTCGGTCAGCGCCTTGCCGATGTGAAACAGGCCGAAGCGGCACAGGTCGTGGGCGGAAGAGAACGCCGCTGACGCGCCGGGGTGGTCGAAGCCATAGCGCGGGTAGGGGCGCCCTACGACGCTGTACGGCGTCGCGGCGTACGCGGCGAGGGCCGGGTCGACGCCGATCGACGCGCGGGTCATGTTGAGCGGCAGGAACACCGCTTCCCGCATGAACTCCCCGTACGAGCGGCCCGAAGCCTGAGATCGG
>JAKASY010000540.1 GCA_021817625.1 Bacillota bacterium
TGGTGCCTGACCGGTCGCTGGGCAAGCGATCCCGCCACCGGCCCGGGCGATCTTGCCTGGTCGCCGGGCGCGGCGCGCGCCTGCGGCCTCGCGCCGTCGGCTCTGCCCACTCTTCTCGCCCAGGAGGCGGTCGCCGGGCGCCTCACCGCCCGGGCGGCGCGGGCGCTCGGCCTTCCTTCTGGCCTGCCTGTGGCCGTGGGCGGCCAGGACGGCGCCTGCGCCAGCTTCGGCGCGGGCGCGCACGCCCCGGGCGACTGCCTTCTCAACCTGTCGACGAACTTCGTGCCGCGCCTCGTCGCGGGCGAGCCGGTGCGCGGCCTGTTCGGCTATCCCATCCGGCCCGGCGCCTGGGCATGGGTGGACGGCCTGCCCCTGTCCGGCCGTCAGGTCGACCTCGCCGCCCAGGCCCTCACCGGCGCAGGGCCCGAGGGGCACGGCGCAGCTGCGGCCGCCCTTGCCGCCGCCGCCTTGGATGCGCTGCGCGCCGGCGCCCCTCGCCCGACGCTACCCTACCTGCCGCCGGCGCGAGTCGGCGAGCAGGCGGCGCGCGTGCGCGCGGCCGTGAGCGCCGGACACGCCCCGGAGCGCGTGTACGTCGCGGTTGTCGAGGGCTGCGCCGCCGCCCTCGCGGCGCGCGTGCGGGAGGGCGAGGCGTTCGGCCTCGTGCCCCGCCGCTTCGTGGTCACGGGTGGCATGAGCCGCCAGGACGTCGTCATGGAGGTGCTTGCCCAGGCCGTCGGCGCGCCGCTGGAGCCGGCCGATCCCGAAGCCGGCGCGCTGGGCGCGGCCGCGCTGGCGGCGCCGGTCGCAGGGTGGTTCGCGACGCCGGAGGAGGCGCTGGCCGCCTGGCGTACGGGTGTCCGCTAGGCCTCCTCGGCCACGGCGTCGAGACCGTCCAGCCAGGCTGGCAGCCGCTCGCGCAGGAACGCCGACGCGGCGCGCACGCCCGGGTGGTCCGGATGGCGCTGCCCCTGCCAGAGGAACTCGGCGCACGACCAGGCCTTTACGAGGAGGAGCGAGTGCCCGAGGCCGCGCCAGGAGCCCGGCCGCAGGTCGGTGCGCAGGCGAAGGTACGCCACCGCGGCCTCCTCGGCCCGCTCCCGGTGCGGCAGCCCCGGCAGGAAGATGCCGAGGTCCACGGCCGGGTGGCCGTAGCCGGCCCGCTCCCAGTCGACCAGGACGGGCAGGCGCGATGCCTCGCGGCGCCAGTTCGTCCGGTTCGGGTCGCCGTGCACGAGGCACGCAGGTGCGAACAGGTGGCGCGCCGTCGCGCGAAGCGTCTCCAGGCGCGTTAGCGATGCCGCCCGCGCCGGCGGCGGCAGGCTCTCGGCCGCCGCGACGTTCATGCGCCGGGTCCAGGCGAACCTGAACGCGGGCCAGAGGCCGTCCAGGCGACCGCCTTGTCCCGCCTGATGGAGGGCGGCGAGCTGCGCGAGGGCGTCGGCCTCTGCGCCTGCCGCCTGCCACTCGACCTCGTCCGGCACGTGTTCCAGGAGGAGCCACCCGCCGCCATCCTCGCCGTGCCCGAGGAGGCCGGGAAGGCGCACGCCCGCCTCGGCCAGGGAGGGACCGAGGTCGCGGTAGAGCGCGCGCTCGACCGCACCGGCCGGGAGCTTCGCCACGACCCGCCCTCCCGGTCCCTCGCACAGCTCCGCGCCGCCCGGGCCGACACCGGCCAACCGCGTGCGCCGCACGGGATCGCCCACGGCGCGCGCCACCGCCACCGCGAGGTCCGGCGGCAGTGGTTCGTGCACGCCGCTCTCAGCGGACGGCCGCGGCCGCGACCCGGGCGGCGATGTAGGCCGGGGCGGCGGCGCCATGCGCCATCTCCGGCGCCGGCTCGGGCGCTCCCAAGCGGATCGCGACGGGCACCACGCCGGCCCAGACCGGCAGGGACATGTCCTCCTCGTCGTCGACGGGCGGCCCCTCGCGCACCTTCGCCGAGGCTTCGATCAGCGACAGCCGCAGCACACGCGTGGCCTTAAGCTCCGGCTCGCTCGGCTGGCGCGCGTCCTGCCACCGCCCGGGCATGACGTGCTCGGCGATCGCCTCGAGCGCCTGGAGCTTCTCCTCACGCCCGCGCACGTCGACCGCCGTGCCCGCCGCGACGACGCTGCGGTAGTTCATCGAGTGGTTGTAGATCGAGCGCGCGAGCACGAGCCCGTCCATGAGCGTGAACGTCACGCACACGGGGAGCCCCCTCGCCAGGCCGCGCAGCATCGTGGAGGCGGCAGCGCCGTGCAGGTACACCGTGTCGCCGCGCCGGCCGTGGGTGGTGGGCAGGACGAAGGGCTGGCCCTCGTGGACGAAGCCTACGTGGCAGATCGGCGCCTCGTCCACGATCGCGTGGATCGCTGCCGGGTCGTACACGCCGCGCTCGGGGTGCCGGCGCACGCGCGTGCGCTCCGAGGCCGCCTCGGCCAAGGGATCGCCTCCTCACGGTTTGCACCCAGCGTGCCGGGGACGGCCGCCCGCCGTCAAGAACCGGCTGCGTCACCTGGCCGGGCGGCGCGGGCGCCCGGCCAGGGACGCCGCAGCCGTCCCTGGGTCCACGCCGCCGCGAGCACGATCACGGCCGTGCCGGCCGGCTGGTTCCAGGTGAGCGGCTCGCGCAAGACGACCAGGCCGACCAGCGTGGAGAAGAGCGGCACCAGGTACGTGACCGTCGACGCGACGGTGGCGCCCGCGTCCCGGATGAGGCTGTAGTTGATCACGTACGCGGCACCCGTGCCCAGCACCCCGAGGGCGGCGACGCTGGCCAGGGAGACCGCGGGCAGCGAGGACGGCAGGCGCGTGAGCGCCGCCGCCATGAGCGCCGTCTCCATGGCGGCCAGGGCGAGCTGTGCGGCGGCGAGCGCGAGAGGCCCCTCCGGCCGATCCGCCAGGAAGCGGCGCGTGTAAGGGAACGTGAAGCCGTAGCAAGCCGCGGCCGCGAG
>JAKASY010000541.1 GCA_021817625.1 Bacillota bacterium
TCTTGCACCGAGGGCGCATCGAAGACCTGAAGACGGCCGCCGCCTTCCTGTGGTGGCGTCGGGGCGCCTGGCGCTCCGGAGAGCGGGCGGCGGCGCATGGCGCAGGGGGGCCCGACATACAGCCGTAGTGTCGGGGGGCCGGGCCATGGTCGGGCGTGTCAGGTCTACCGGTGCACGGGGCTGGCGCGCCGGAGCGCGGGGCTGGGGCGAGGGCGCGCGCGCCGGAGCGCGATTGGCGGCGCTTGTGGCGATCGCTGCGGGATTGGGCCTCGGCGGGCTGAGCGCGCGGCTCGTGCAGCCTGCCCAGGCGCAGGCACTGGCGGGCGCCATCGCATCGGCGCTGCGGGTGGCGAGCACCGAGCCCGGCCTGGCGCCGTGGCTGGGCGCCGCGCTCCTGGGCGCGGGCGGCGTGGCGGCCGTTTGGCTGTGCGGCCTGAGCCTGGTCGGTGCGCCGGCGGCCCTGGCGGGGTTGGCGCTTGAGGGCGCGGCCGTGGCCTTCGCGGCCGGCATCCTGACTGACGCGGCCGGGCCAGGCGGCGCCGTTCTCGTGGCAGCGGCCGTGGCGGTGCCCTGGGTGCTTCTCCTGCCGGCCTGGCTCGGCGCGGCGGCGGATGCGCTTGCCTTTCCCCTCGCCGGCCTGGGCCGCCCGGGAGGGCCCTGGCAGGGGCGGCTGGTGGCCCAGTACGCGGTGCGCGGCGCGTGCCTGGCTCTCGCGGCGGCCCTTCTCGCGTGCCTGGGCAGCGCTCTGGCGCGGCCGGCGCTCGGGTTCGCGCTCCGCCTGTCCGGCATGTAGGCACGCGCGCAGGCGACGGGGCCGCCCGAAGGGTGGACATGGGCGGCCGCCCCAATGGAACGTGAGACCGGCTGAAGCGTGGCTCGCCAGCGCGGTCGCCCGCCCGGGCACGAGCGCCCGGGCGGAGCGTGGGCACTCCAAGGTACGCCGGCGACGCGGTCGTCGGGTCGAGCGCCAGGCGCGCGCGACGGACGACCCATGTGTCTCCTGCTCCGCGGGCGCGGCGCAGCCTCGGCGCCGGGCTCGAGGCTGGGAGCCAGGCCCGGCCAGGCGCGGACGCCGGCCCTTGAGCGGATGACGGTCCCGGCGGCCTGCGCTATCCTTTGCTTGGCCCACCCAGAGGCGACATTTCGGCAAAGGACGGCGCGAAGCGTGAACATCGGCGTACCGAAGGAGATCAAGCCCCAGGAGGAGCGCGTGGCGGTAACGCCAGCGGGCGTCCACGCCCTCGTGAGCCGGGGGCACACCGTGCTTGTGGAGCGCGCTGCCGGCGAGGGCAGCGGCTTTCCCGACGCCATGTACCGCGCCGCAGGCGCCCAGATGGTGGACCGGGCAGAAGTCTACGAGATGGCGGAGCTGATCGCCAAGGTCAAGGAGCCCCAGCCGGAGGAGTTCGCGTACTACCGGCCGGGACAGGTGCTCTACACCTATCTGCACCTGGCCCCGGACCTGGCGCTCACGCGGGGGCTTCTGGAGCGCGGCATCATTGGCATTGCGTACGAGACGGTGCAGCTGCCGGACCGGAGCCTGCCGCTGCTTACGCCGATGAGCGAGGTCGCCGGGCGCATGGCGGCGCAGATCGGCGCCCAGCTCCTGGAACGGCCTCACGGCGGCAAGGGCGTCCTCCTCGGCGGCGTGCCCGGTGTTCTGCCCGGCCGTGTCGTGATCATCGGCGGCGGCGTGGTCGGGCAGAACGCGGCGACCATCGCCCTCGGCATGGGGGCGGACGTGACGGTCGTCGAGATCTCGGGCGAACGGCTCAGGCGCCTGGACGAGGTCTTCGGCGGGCGGGTGCGGACCCTCATGTCGAACCATCACAACATCGCCGAGGCTGCCGCCCGCGCCGACCTCGTGATCGGGGCGGTGCTCCTGGCGGGCGCCCGCGCCCCACACCTCGTGACGGAGGAGATGGTGGCGTCGATGGCGCCCGGCTCGGTGATCGTGGACGTGGCGATCGATCAGGGCGGCGTCGTGGCCACGTGCGACCACGTGACGACGCACGCCAATCCGACCTACGTTCGTCATGGCGTGGTCCACTACTCGGTGGCCAACATGCCGGGCGCCGTGCCCCACACCTCCACCCTGGCCCTGACCAACGCCACCCTGCCGTACCTCCTCGACCTGGCGGACAAGGGCTTCGCTCGCGCCGTGGCGGAGGACGAGGCCCTGCTCAAGGGTGTCAACATGGTGGACGGGCACATTACGTACGAGGCCGTGGCCCGCGCCCACGACCTGCCGTACCGACCGCTCGCCTCGCTTCTGCCCGCGTAGCGCCGCCCCGTCGCCCCGCCGGTAGGCATAACGCCTGCCGGCGGTGGGCATGCTAGCGCCACCAAGCGCTGGAAGTAAGGGGTCGTTCATGCGGGAGACAGACTGGCTCCCCGAGTTCCTTGAGTACCTGAGGGTGGAGCGTGGCCTCGCGGCCAACACCCTGGAGTCGTATGGGCGCGATCTGCGCCAGTTCGCCGCGTACGTGGAGGCCCAGGCGCCGGCGCGCGCGGTCGGGGGGCCGGCGGGCGAGGCGCCGGTCGTGGAGCGCGCCACGATCGTCGGGTACCTGCTGGACCTAGAGTCCTCGGGCAAGGCGATGGCCACCATTGCCCGCCGCCTGGCCGCCCTGCGCGCCTTCTACCAGTTCCTCGTGCGCGAGCGCCACGTCCATCGCGACCCAACCGCTGACCTTAGCTCGCCGCGCCTCAAGCGCCGCCTGCCGCGCGTCCTGACCGTGGCCGAGGTGGAGCGCATCCTCGCCCAGCCGGACGCCGGCACGGCGGCCGGCCTGCGCGATCGGGCGATGCTCGAGCTCCTGTACGCCACGGGCATCCGGGTGTCGGAGCTCACGTCGCTCAACACCGGTGACGTCGACCTCGACGCCGCCCTGGTGCGCTGCATCGGCAAGGGCAACAAGGAGCGAATCAT
>JAKASY010000005.1 GCA_021817625.1 Bacillota bacterium
ATGGCGCGAGCTGCGCGAGGCGACGGCTCGCGCCGAGGAGTCCGCGTCGGCGCCAGTGCCTTCCCCCGCCCCGGCGCGCGAGACGACGGGTGGGGCCGCGGCGGAGCGCACGGCTGCGGCGGCGGCGCCTACGCCCGCCGGCGCGGCGGCCCTGGCCGTCGCGACGGGGTCCAGCCCCGCGGGCACCGCGCCCCCGTGGCATGACGCGGCCCAGGCCATGCTCCAGCGGGAAGCCGAGGTGCTGCAAAGGGCCCAGCGCGGCGAGGCGCCGCGCGACATCGCCGCGGCGCTGGGCCGCGGCCTCGGCGAGGTGGAGCTCGTGCTGCGCCTGGCCGAGCGCGCGGGCGTTGGCATGACGGGTGCGCGAGGGGGCCAGGTGTAGATGGCGAGCAGCATCGGCGGCGGCCAGGGCATGGCGATCAGCGGCAGCGGCATCACCGCCGACCGCCTCTGGATGGACGTGATCGCGTCGAACCTCGCGAACATGAACACGACGCGCACCCCGGGGGGCGGCCCCTACCGGGCCGAGGAGGTCGTGTTCCAGGCGGGCGGCCAGGGTAGCGCCTTCGCCCAGACGCTGGCAGGCGCCTTGGCGGGCGGCGGCCCCCAAGGCGTGGCGGTGTCGGCGATCGTCGGCGACCCCTCTCCCTTCCCGCTCGTGTACAACCCATCCAGCCCTGACGCCAACGCCCAGGGCTACGTGCGCATGCCCAACGTGAACGAGGTCACGCAGATGACCGACATGGTCGCGGCCACGCAGAGCTACGACGCCAACGCCACCGCCCTCAGCCTGGAGGAGCAGATCAACCAGAAGGCCCTGCAGATCGGCCAGAACGCCTAGGCGCCCGTACCGATAGGGAGGAGTCGCGATGTCGCTGGGACCGCAGGTGGACCGTGCCCGGGAGGCGTGGCTGGGGTTCACGCCCGACCGCCGGCGCGTGCTCGGGATCGCCGCGGCGGCCCTTGCGACCGCGGTGGCCGCGGGCCTGGCCATCACGTCCTACGTGCCCTACACGACCGTCTATACGAACCTCACGCCCAGCGCCGCGGGCCAGGTCGTGAACGCGCTCCAGTCGCTCAAGGTGCCCTACCGGCTGAGCGGCACGAACATCGAGGTGCCGGCCGCCCAGGCCGACCAGGTGCGCGTCGAGCTTGCCACGCAGAACCTGCCGCAGCAGGGCCAGATCGGATACCAGAACGTGCTCTCCGCCTCCGGCTTCGGCATGACCGACCAGCAGTTCAACCTTGCCGTCCTGAACGCCCTCCAGAACGATCTGTCGTCCACCATCGCCACCATGCAGGGTGTGGATTCGGCCAACGTGCAGATCGTCGAGCCGCCGCAGAGCGCCTTCGCCCAGAGCTCGAGCGGCGTCGCGTCGGCCTCGGTGTACGTGGATCTCGCCGCGGGCCAGAGCCTGCCGGCGTCGGAGGTGAACGGCATTGAGCAGCTGGTGGCCCATGCCGTGCAGGGCTTGAGCGCCTCGAACGTGGTGGTCGTGGACCAGTACGGACAGCTCCTGTCGGCCGTGGGCGCGAACGGCGCCACTGCCTCCGGTGTGACTGGCGAGCTGGCGACCGAGCAGTCCGTCGAGAACACGCTCGACCAGCGCATCACGGGCCTGCTCACGCCGGTCACCGGGCCCGGCAACGTCGTGGTGGCCGTGCACGCCAACCTGAGCTTCGCCCACACGAGCAAGACGGAGAACCTGGCGACGCAGACGGGTCCGGGCGGCGTCATCACCTCCAAAACGACGAGCACCTCGACGTTCAAGGGCACGGGCGGGGCGACGCCCACGACGGGTACGTCGGGCAACGTGCCGACCTACACGGCGACCGGCTCCGGCGGCACGAGCAACCAGACCAGCCAGAGCACGACCGTGCAGTACGCCGTGAACCACATCCTCGAGCAGATCTCGAGCCCGCCCATGACCGTCCAGAGCCTCACCGTGTCGGTGATGGTGAACAAGAGGGCCTACCCGCTGACGCCGGCCGCGACCGCGCAGATCCGCGGCCTCGTGGCCACCGCGATCGGCCTGCCCGCGAACTCGCCGCTCGCTGCGAGCGACATCAGCGTGGCCTCCGCCCCGTTTGCGGCCGTGCCGATCCCGGCGGTGAAGACACCGACCTCGACCCTGCCTCTGCCCCTGCCCGCGCTGGCCGGCGCGGGCGGCGGCGGGCTCCCCCTGATCGTCGTGCTGCTCCTGATGCTCATGCGGCGGGGAGGCGGGCAGCGGCGCCGAGGCCGCGGTCAGGCCGCGGCGGCGGTCGCAGCGCCGGCCGCACCCATCCTCCTGCCGCCACCGACGCCCGATCCCAACGTGGAGCGAGAGCGCCGCCTCATCGAGTCCGTGAGCGAGAGCGCCCGCAACCAGCCCGAGGAGGTCGCGAACCTCCTGCGCGGATGGCTCAGGGAGGAATCATGATAGAAATGGGACGCCTTGTGTCGCCCGGGCGAGGAATGGATCGACAAACACCATCAGCCGGCCTAGGCCGACGCTGGAGGGGTGCAAGGGAGGGAGGGCCTGGCCGATGATCCAAGCAACAGGCGGAGCGGGACGCGACCAGGCGGTAGCGGGGGAGGTGCGGCGCGGTGGATGAGGTAGGACCGGTGGGCGGCCCTGCGGGACCCCTGCCTGCCGGCGCCCCGGAAGGGCGGCCCGCGCCGGGCGCGGCCGCTTCGAGCCAGGCCGCGCGGCGCGCGGCGGCCAAGAGCGGCTCCAGCACCGACCAGGTCGACCTGTCGGCGGCCGCCCGCCTCGCCACCGATCCCGCCGCCGCCGCCCAGCGCGCGGCCGCCCTGGTCAGGGCCATGGCGCCGGGCAGCTCGCCCGTGGACGTCGAGCAGCTCGCCCAGGCCCTGCAGCGCGAAGGGGTGGTGCCGTCGTGAGCGCGAGCGCATACGCCCTCGCTCGCTGCGTGGGCGAGACGCGCGCGCTGACGCGCACCGCCCAGGCCATGCGAGACGCGCTAGAGGCTGGCGACACCCAGGAACTCTCGAGCCTCGTCGCGGTGCAGGAGATGGGCATCTGGCGCCTGGGCCAGCTGATGAAGGGCGAGAGCGTCGAGGGCGTGGACGAGCCGCCCGACGACCTGCTCGAGGCGGCTCGGACCGGGGCGGACGACGACCTCCGCCAAAGCCTCAGGCTCGAGATGCAGAGCCTGGCGGATGTCTCCGGCCAGAACGCGGTGCTGCTCAAGGACGGGCTCATGATCGTGCGCGGCCTCCTGGCCATTCTCACGGGACGCTTTGGCGAATACGGCGGTGGGCCCGGCGGGCCGTCCGGCGTGTTCAGCCGGCGGGCGTAGGGGGGGCGCGCCGTGGCCACCACGTTCGGCGGCTTCCAGATCGTCCAGAGCGCCCTAAACGCCATGCAGGAGGCCGTCGACGTCGCCGGCCAGAACGTGGCCAACGCGTCGACGCCCGGATACACCGAAGAGCGCGCCGTCCTCGTCAGCCAGCCTGGCGTGGTGCAGGTGGGCCTTGGCGGGCCGAACGCCAACGCCACCCTGGGCATCGGCGTGAACGTCACCGAGGTTCAGCAGGTGTCCGAGGCGTTCCTGAACGCGCAGGTGCGCACCGCCCAGTCGAGCGTGTCGTACCAAGGCCAGACCGTGCAGTTCCTGCAGCAGGCCCAGGGACTCTACAATGAGCCGGGCCCCAATGGGCTGTCCGCCGCCATGCAGACGTTCTTCACCGACCTCTCCACCCTTGCCACGAGCCCGCAGTCGAGTGCCGCTCGAGCGGTGGTCGCGCAGGATGCCGCCACCGTCGCCGGCCGCCTGAACACCCTGGCGTCCGGACTGAGCCAGCTGTCGGGCGCCGTGCAGACCGACCTCGGCATCCAGGTCGGCCAGGCGAACAAGGATCTCACGCAGATCGCGTCCTTGAATCAGCAGATCCAGAACGCCCAGATCCAAGGCCTGCAGCCTAACACGCTCATGGATCAGCGCAATCAACTCCTGGCCAGCCTGAGCAAGGCCATGGGCATCACGGTGGGAAGCGACAGCGCGGGCAATCTTACGGTCACCGACACCGCCACCGGGGCGCTGCTCGTGGACGGCCAGCAGGCGGGGCAGCTGGCCACCGCGGCGACGCTCACGAACGGCGCCGGGAGCGCCACCGCCTCTGCCTGGCAGGTGGTCGAGCAGGGCCTGCCGACCACGGGCGGCGGAGCGGCCCCGGCGCCCGCCCTCGCCAACATCACGAGCGGCCAGATCGGCGGCGACCTGAACCTCCTGGGCGGCGTGAGCTACGCGGCGGGCACCACGCCGCCCGGGGGCTTCGGCGCCCTGGCGCCGACGGGCAACACGGCCGCGTACGGGCAGAGCCTCCAGGGGCAGCTCGACCAGGTGGCGAGCGCCCTCGCCACGTCGATCAACGCGCTGCAGATGCCGAGCGCTGCCGGCAGCCAGGCCTACTACCTGGATGCGAGCGGAAACCCCGTGAGCACCGCGCCCTCGGCCAGCCAGCCCACCGGTGTGCCCTTCTTCATCAATGCCGCAGCGACGGTACAGACGGTACCGCCGTCTGGCATCACCGCCGCCACGATCGCCGTGAACCCGGCGGTCCTGCAGAGCCCCTACGAGATCGCCGCGGCCCAGAGCGCGAACGCAAACGACGGCTCGAACGCCCAGGCCATGGCCGACCTCGGGCAGTCGACGAGCCCGGGGTCCGCCGTAGAGCTTTACAGCTCCCAGGTGAGCGGGCTCGGCGTGGTGGTCCAGGCGGCGCTCTCCGGCCAGACGACCGACGCGAGCCTTCTCACCCAGGCGCAGAACATGCAGCAGAGCGTTAGCGGCGTCTCGATCAACAACGAGGTGGCCAACATCACCCAGTACGAGGATGTCTACACCGCGGCCGCGAAGGCGCTCACCGCGATGCAGACGATGCTCCAGAGCCTGATGGCCGCCGTCGCCTGACGGCCCGGGCCACGCCGAGGGCGCGCCTCGCGCCCAGCCGCTTGGAGGTGCTTTCGCGATGCAGGTCACGCAGATGATGCCCCAGACCGTGCTCCTGTCCAACCTGAACAGCCTCATGACCTCGATCATGAGCGGCGAGCAGCAGGTGTCGACGGGAAGCGCGATCCAGGTGCCGTCGGACAACCCGTCCGGCACGGCGCAGGACCTGAACCTGAGCGCGGCACAGGCGTGGAACAGCCAGTGGACGAAAAACGCGAGCGCAGCCTCCGCCTACATGTCGACGACCGACCAGGCGCTCACCCAGGTCGGCCAGGTGCTGCAGAGCGCCGCGAACATCGCGTCGGCGGGAAGCTCCGCGACGGAGAACCCGTCGGAGATGCAGGCCCAGGCAACGCAGGTGGCGCAGCTCGTGCAGGAGGTCCAGCAGATCGCCAACACGCAGTACTCCGGCCAGTACGTGTTCGGCGGCGTGAGTGGCCAGGCGCCGTGGAACGCGCAGAGCGGGCAGTGGAACCTGACCGCGACCCCTGCGCCCGTGACCTTCGAGGTTGGGAGCGGCGTGTCGATCCCGGCCGGCCTCGACGGCTTCGCGCTCTTCCAGGGCCCCGTCGGCGGTGGCACCTCGGCCGGCATCCTCAGCCAGAACGGCGGGGCCAGCACCGGCGTCCTGGAGAAGCTCCAGGCCGACCTCCAGAGCGGCAACAGCCAGGCGGTGGGCACCGACCTCGCGGCCGTGCAGAACGCGATCTCGTTCGTCTCCTCCCAGCAGGCGCAGCTCGGGGCGCGCATGCAGCGCGTGCAGGCCGCCGCCTCCGGCCTCGGGCAGGTGAGCGTGCAGCTCGCCCAGGACATGGCCCAGGTGGCGTCGACGAACATGCCGGCGGCGATCGCCCAGCTGACGAACCAGGAGACCGTGTACCAGGCGGCGCTCTCGATCGGCGCGAAGATGCTCATGCCGACGCTCGCCACGTACATCTGAGACCGACGCCGGTGGACCTTCGCCTTGGGCCGCCGCGGCTTTCGGCCGCGGCGGTCGTGTACGATGCGGGGAAGAGGGCCGTGCGGACGGAGGCGAGCGATCGGACATGACGAGACTACCCCGCCGCGCGTGGCTGGCGGTCGCCATCGGCGCGGCCCTGCTGCTCTTCGGTGTGAGCGCCGGGCCCCACACGACGACGCCGGCCATGACCGTGCGCGCCTTCTTCCTCTATATCCGGCGCGGCGCGATGGAGAGCGCCTGGCAGGAGCTCGACCTGCCGCTTCAGGAGCACCGCCGGCCGAGCGCCGCGGTCGTCCCGGACGGCGCGGTTGGCACGTCCCTGGGCTGGCCGTCGCAGGCCGCGTTCGCCCGCCTCGCGCGCGCCGACCTCGCGTCGTTCCTGCGCGGCGCCCGCCTGACGCAGCGGGTGGGCACGTGGAACGCCACGGTCGTCGCGCGCTCCCCCGCGGGGGCCATCCTGTACGTGTCGCTTCACCGCGTCGACAACGAGTGGGTGTTCGAGCGCCTGATCGAGTCGCCCCGGGCCTGACCGTGCCGGGCGGACGATCGGCGACCGTGGCCTCGGGCCACGGTCGCGGTGTTGGGAGGGAGGTGTCTACGGCACCCGCACGGCTGCGGGGCGCCTGGAAGGTGATCCGAGGAGGGCAGATTCGCTAGGTATTCGGCGAGATTCGGCGACACGGATCCCTGATCGCCTCTCACCGCCTGTGACGACATGCGCGTGTACCCGGGGCCTGGCCAATTGCCAGAGGTGGCTCGCAAAGCCATCCGCAAAGGCAGGTGACCCTTCGCCCGTGTTCGTCAACACCAACGTATCGGCCCTACAGGCCGTGCTCAACCTCCAGAACACCACCAACTCGATGGACAACGTGCTGCAACAGTTGTCCTCGGGTCTTTCGATCAACAGCGCCGCCGACAACCCGGCGGGACTGGCGATCTCGCAGCAGATGCAGACCCAGATCGACGGTCTGAACCAGGCGCAGCAGAACACCCAGAACGGCATCTCCCTGCTTCAGACGGCCGACGGCGCGCTGAGCAACGTGGACACGATCCTGCAGTCCATGCGCTCGCTGGCCTCGCAGGCCGCGACCGGCACCAACAACGCCATCGACCTCCAGGCGCTCCAGTCCGAGATGAACCAGTACGCCCAGGAGATCACCTCCATCACCAACACGACCCAGTTTAACACCCTGAACCTCCTCTCGGGAGCGTTCGGCGGCGCGGTCGGAGGCAGCTACAACGCGTCCGGCGTCTACGTCGGTGGCACGCAGACATCCTTGCAGTACATCCAGATCGGCGCCAACGCGGGCCAGGAGCTCGCGATCGGCATCAACCCCCTGGACGCGGTCTCGCTCGGCGTCGCCGGCATCACGTCGACGGTCCAGAGCGACACCGCAAACACGGGCATCTCGGTCGCCGCGCTCGGCACGGGCCTTAACGCCGGGACGTGGACGGTGCAGATGAGCACCACCCAGGCCACGTTCACGACGAGCCTCGCCGGGGCGACGGTGACGGGCGGCACGTTCGACGGCAACGCCAACGTGACGTACACGGTCACGACCGTGCAGCCCTCCAGCGGGGCGGCCATCACCCTCGACACCGGCGCCCTGAACACCCTCAATCTGTCCACCATGACGGCCGGCTCGCTCCTCGCGAGCGGCTACTACACGCTGGTAGCGTCGATCACGAACGCAAGCGTCAGCTACTCCGACGCAAGCGTCACCTCCGGCACCGCGGCGCTCGCCCTCTCGGTCACCGACCACGGCAGCGGCACGGTCACCTACAGCCTGGGCGTGACGTCAAACGGCACGACCTGGTACTACACGCTGCAGGAGACCTCCGGCGGAAGCACGTTCGTCGGCACCGTGACGGCCAGCGCGGCCACGACCAGCGTATCGTTCACGGACACCGCGAACGGCGTCACCATCACGGCGACCAATGCGCTCCCCATCCCGTCCACGACCGGCAGCTACGCCATCACGGTCACGGCCGCGACAGGCACCTTCCAGCTCAAGAACAGCGTCAGCGGCAGCGTCATCGGCACGACCAACGCGCTCAACTACAACGCCCTGGCGGCCACGACGATCACGGTCGGAGACGTCCAGACCGGGCAGGTCGTCCAGTTCAACCTGGCCGGCACGACCTTCCTCACGAACCTCGCGGCGGCGGACAACACGAGCGCGACGCTTACCACGACGACGCTCGTTGCCTCGCTCGACCACATCGGCTCGTCGCTCACGGCCGGCAGCTGGACGGTGAACGGCACCTACACCGCCGCGACGATCAGCTTCAGCTCGGCCAGCGCCGGCACGGGAGCCACCGCGCTCACCGTAGCGGTGAATGACCGCGGCAACACGAACGTCACCTACACCCTCACCGTCGCGACCAACCTGAGCGGCACCTACGTGTACACCCTGAAGGAGTCGTCCGGCGGCGCCACGACCACGATCACCCAGACGTTCTCGGCGGCGACCACCGTGGTGACGTTTACCGACGCGGCCAACGGCGCCACCATCACCGTGTCGTCGACAACGGCGGTGGGCACGGTCACGGGGAACTACACGCTCACGACAACGGCCGCGCAGGCCCAGTTCCAGCTCGACAACCCGTCGTCGACCGCCGTGGGCGGCACCGTCACGGTCACGGGCTACAGCGCCCTGAGCGCCGAGATCACCGCCGGCACGACCACGGGCGGCGACCAGACCGTCGGCTTCCAGCTCTCGTCCGGGGTGCTCACCGCCCTCGCGACCGGCACTCCTGCGCTCACCGCCGGCACCTTCACCGTCAACGTGGCCACGGGGTCCACGGCGTCGGCCAGCGGCTTCACCGACTTCACGGCCGTCGCCTCGGGCAACTACTCGTACTCCGTCACGGGCTCCGACGGCTACTCCACGACGATCGCCGGCACGACTGGCGGCCTCACGGTGCTCTCGCTCACCGATGGCGGCCAGACCATCACGGTGCAGAGCTCGACCGCGTTCACGAGCGGCGCCTTCCAGGTCACGGCCGTGGCGGCCAGCGCCACCTTCGAGCTTCTCAACGGCGCGGGAAGCCAGGTCGGCTCCAGCCTCACCGCGGTCGGCTACGCCTCCTTGACGGCCTCGCTCACCGTCGGCGACACCTCGGCCTCGGACGCGACTGCCGGCCAGTTCGTCACGTTCTCGCTCGGGACGGCGAGCGGCAGCCTGCTCAGCGACCTGTTCAACACGGCGGCCACGAGCGTGCCCACGAGCGCGGCCGCGACCCTCGCGGTCGCCTACGCGGGCAGCGCGGCCGTGACGACCGGCAACGGCGTCGTGACGACGGACGCCACCGTCACGAGCGGGCTGGGCATCCAGAACCAGTCGTCGGCGGCGGCCGCGCTGAACATCATCGACAAGGCCATCACGGTCGTCGACCAGCAGCGGGCCAACATCGGCGCCTACCAGAACCGCCTGCAGTTCGCCTCGTCGAACGCCTCGACCGGGTCCGTGAACCTCTCGTCCGCCCAGGCCGGGATCATGGACACGAACATGGCGCTGCAGATGGCCAACCTCTCGAAGTACCAGGTGCTGCAGCAGTCGGGCATGGCGATGCTGCTCAACGCGGACCAGATCCCCCAGGCCCTCCTGAAGGTCATCGGGTAGGGCAGCCCCAGGACGCCCTCGGGCGTCCGGGCCTTTGCCGATGTTTGTCCCCATGGAGTCGGGGAGGGAGGCAAGCGAATGCGCAAGGACGTGTTCGTCTCGGTGTGCATGATCACGAAGAACGAGGAGCGCTATCTGGCGCGCGCCCTCGAGTCCACGGCGGGGCTCGCGGACGAGCTCATCGTCGTCGACACGGGCTCGACCGACGCCACGGTGGAGATCGCGAAGGATCACGGCGCCCGCGTCTACCACTTCGACTGGATCGACGACTTCGCGGCGGCGCGCAACGAGTCGCTCCGTCACGCGCGCGGCGAGTGGATCCTGGTCCTGGACGGCGACGAGTACCTTGCGCCGGGGCATGCCGAGCGCCTGCGGCGGATGCTCGAGGAGGCGCCCGGCAGCGTCGTCGCCTACCGCGTATACCAGACGAACCTGACCGATGAGACCAGCGGCCGCATCCTCGACAAGTCGACGACCATTCGCGTGTTCCGGAACCGGGCCCACCACCGCTACCAGTTCCCGATCCACGAGCAGATCGTGGACTCGCTCAAGGACGGCACGATCGAGCCCTCGGACATCGACCTCATGCACTACGGCTTCATCCAGAGCGTGGCCGCGGGCAAGAAGAAGGGGGACCGCAACAGAAGCCTCCTCCTGAAGCTGCTCGACTCCCTGCCGCCCGAGCACCCCCACCGGGCGTACGTGCACATGCAGCTGGGCACCGAGTACCGCCGCATGGACGACCCCGACGCCGCCCTCGAGCACTTCACGCTCGGGCTCGAGAGGCTCGAGGCGATCGCCACGAATCCCCTAAACCGCGCCTATGGCACGATCCTGGTCATGCACTACGTGGTGCTGACGATCGCCAGGCACGAGGCGGACCGCGCCCTCGAGACCGTGGAGCGGGCGCTCAAGGCAGGGCTCGACACGCCGTCGATCTGGTTCGCGCGGGGCTGGACGCACATCGAGCTCGGCCACCTCGCGGAGGGCGTGCGCGACCTGCTGTGGTCGATCGCGCTCGGGGAGAACGCCAGCGGGCGCGAGGAGTTCCTGTCCCAAAACGAGCTCGATGACGCGTGGTTCCGCGCCACGAACGCCCTCCTCGCGGCCGGCTCCCTGCCCGCCGCTGCCGCCATGGCGGTGCACGCCCTGCGCTGGACGCCCGACAACGGCCGCTTCATCGGCCTCGCCTCCGCGCTCGCCGCGGCCGGGCAGGGCCAGCTCTGCCCCTTCGTGGTCGAGCGCGCGCCGGAGGCCTCGCTTCTCCCGCTCGCGGGTACGGCCCTGCGCGAGGGCCGCCTCGACACCGTTATGGCCGTCGCCGCGCGTCTGGTCCGGCTCGGTCGCGCGGCCGACCTCGTGCCGTTCGCGAAGGCGCTTCTCGTGGGCGGCGAGCGCGAGCACGGCGTGGGCCTCCTGGCCGCGGCGTTCCAGGCGGAGGATGCACGGCCCCAGGTGGCCGGCGCCTGGGCGGTCGTCCTCGGCATCCTCGGACGGCCGCTCGAGGAGCGCTTCGCGGCGCTGGCCGCCGAGCCGGACCCGGCGCGGCGGGCGGCCCTCGCGGAGATGGTCGGCGGAGCTCGAGCGCCTTTGGCCATCGGTCCGGACGTCTATGACGCCTGCAAGGCGTACCTCGCCGAGTTCGGCTTTGTCGCCGAGTCCCTGGAACCAACCGAGCAAGCGACGCAGGAGGCCACAGCATGATCGGTCGACAGGTGTACGAGTCGGTGCAGATGGACACCGTGCCGCAGGAGCACATCGTGACCACCGTCCTCGAGCGGGCCATCGTGCACGTGCATCGGGCGGAGGGGGCGATCGCGGCGCGCCGAGCCGCGGAGGCGCACGACGCGCTCACGCGCGCGCAGGTGGCGGTCCTCAGCCTGCGCACGGCCCTCGTGCGCGAGAAGTTCCCCGAGCTCGCCGAGAACCTCGAGCGGCTGTTCAACCACGTGCTCGGCCGGCTGACCGAGGCGAACGTCCAGAAGGACGCGTCGCACCTCCCGGAGGTGGCCGAGATCCTGAACACCCTTGCGGACGCTTGGCGAGAGGCGGAGAAGATCACCCCGCGGCCCTTGGGGGGCGACGTGGCATGAGCGTCAGCGCCGGGGGCGCCGGCGCCTCGATCAGCAGCCTCTGGAACAACCCGACGCTGCTCGGCCAGCTCCTGCCCGGCGTGAACGTGCAGGGGCTGCAGGGCGTCCTGCAGGCGGAGGAGGCTCTCGTGGCGGCGCCGCTCACCCAGTACCAGCAGGACCAGACCACGTATTCGAACCAGGCGCAGGCGTACAGCGCCATCCAGGGCGCGCTCACGACCGTGGCCTCCGACGCGCAGACGCTCTCCACCTCGTCCGGTTTCGCCCAGACGGCCGCACCGGTTACGTCGAACAACCAGGTGGTCACGGCCACGGGCACGGGTGGCCCGTACGGCGACTACGCGCTCGTCGTGGGCGCCCTCGCTACCCCGGGGTCCGTGTACAGCGCGCCCCAGGCGTCGGCCACGACCTCCCTGGGCTGGTCCGGCCAGCTCACCGTGACGGTGAACGTGGGCATCCCGCCAGCCACGGTGCCCATCGTGGTGAACGTGCCCGTCGCGAGCGGCGACTCACTCAACACCATCGCCGCGAACCTCCAGTCTGCGGCCGCGAGCACGCTGCCGAGCGGCACGGCGCTCTCGGCCGCCGTGCTGCCCAGCTCGAGCAATGGGCAGAGCGGAGACAGCCTCGTGGTCAGTGTCAACGGTGGCCTGACGCCGGCCTCGATCACCTCGAGCGGCTCGGTCCCGAACCTTGGCTGGACGCAGGCGTCCACCTACCAGCCGTCCAGTTACAGCATCGACGGCGTGCAAAACCAGAGCTCGAGCAACACCATCCAAAACGCGCTCCCAGGCGTGACCCTGAACCTCCAGGGCACCGGCAGCGCCACCCTGTCGATCGCGAGCCAGCCCTCGGCGACGGCGACGCAGGTGAACCAGCTGGTGACCGACGTCCAGAATGCGATCACAACCATCCAGAAGTACACGGGGCAGGGTCAGGTGCTGGCCGGCGACCCGGCCATGACCACCCTCCCGAACCAGCTCGAAAGCGTGCTCCAGTCGGTGGTGACAGGGCAGCCGGCGGGTTACCAGTCGCTCTCCGATCTCGGCCTGCAAGTGTCGTACTCCACCCAGAACGGCGCGAGCATCACGTTCGATCAGGCCGCCTTCACGAACGCCCTGACGACCAACCCCCAGGCCGCGCAGAACCTGTTCACGACCGCGGGAACCGGCCTCGCCAGCCAGATGCAGAGCCTCCTCAACCAGTACACCCAGCCCGCAACGGGCATCCTCGCCTCGGACCTGGGGAGCGTGCAGCAGAACGAGCAGCAGCTGGCCAGCCAGGAAGGCGCACTGCAGCAGATGGTGACTCAGCAGCAGACGACCCTGCAGAACCAGTTCATGGCCAATCTGCAGCAGATCTCGAACAACCTGAGCCAGTCGAGCTTCGTCCAGGGGTACGTGGCGGCGATCACGGGGCAGGCGGGAAGCTCGTCCTCTTCGTCGACCGGCGGGGCGGGTGGCTGACTGATGATCGAGGCGAGGCGCGACATGCGGCGCGACGACCGCCGCTCGGCTCACCGGGGCGTCGCCCGCGCGGCGGTCGTGCGCCCGGCCGGTGTGGGCGACGCGGCCAAGATCCACGCGCTCCTGGTCGAGGTGGCGGCCCAGAGCCCCCTGGCCCTGCTTACCGACCTACCGGGCGACCCGCGCGCGCTGGAGGCCGGCCTGGCGGCCTCCGGCGGCGACCGCCTGCTCGTGGCGGTGGCCGCGACGGACGACGATCAGGTGGACGGCGTGCTCTTCGCCATCCGCGGTCCCGGCCCGTCGGCCCACACCGCGAACCTCTCGCTCGCCGTGGCTGCCCGCGCGCGCCGGCGCGGGATGGCGAGCGCGCTCATCGCCGGGGCCCAAAAGTGGGCCCGCGCGCACGGTGTGGAGCGGCTGACCGCCTCGGTGGCCGCGGCAAACGGGCCCGCTCTGGCGCTGTTTCCGGCGTGCGGCTTCGCGATCGAGGGGAGGCGACCCGACCACATCCGGGTGGGCCAGGCGCTGTACGACGAGATTCTCTTTGGGGTTGCCACGCAGGGCGTTCGTGGCGGCATCGGGGCCGTCCGGGTGGTGCTCCCATGAGCCGGGCGCGCGCCGACGTGGGCCCGGCCCTGACGGTGGCGCTCCTCGCGCCGGCCCACCGGGCGTGCCCGGCGGTGGCGGTGGCGGCCGCACGGCAAGTGACGGAGGACGTGCTCGTCGTGGGCGGCGACGCGTCCGCGCCGCTCGATGGCGCCGCGCGCGCCGTGCCGGTCCTGGGCAGGGGGCTCGGCGCCCACATGGCTGCCGCCCTCGGCAGCGCGCGCGGGCGCTTCACGGCGTTCGTGCGCGCGGACGAGTCCCTGCACACGCCGCACGCGCGCACCCTCACGCGCTACCTCCGGCACGAGGAAGCCGCCGGCTTCTTCCTGCCCCTGAACGACCGCCCTCCCCTCCTGCGGGTCGTGCCCACGGCGGCCGGGCGCCTGTGGGGTGACGACCCGCTCTGGGGGCAGGCCCTCCTGGAAGCCGACCCCACGGCGCGCGTGCTTACGTCCGAGGGCCTGAGCCTGGCTTGGGGAGGGTCGTTCGCCTGGCCAGGGCGCGCTACCCGCCCTGGCGATCCTTGGCTGCGGGCGCGGCGGGCCGTCGCGCGCGGTCAGGCGGACGCGGCGGCGCGCGCCACCGCGTCCTCTCCCGAGTCGGTCCTGAGGAGCACCGCGGGCCTGACGCTCGCGGGCGAGACCGCATTCTGGCGGGAG
>JAKASY010000542.1 GCA_021817625.1 Bacillota bacterium
TGCCCCGGGCCGCCGAGACCCTGACCCAGATGGCCACCATCCACCGGGCCGTGAGCCAGCTGTCGGTCGCGCGCGCCCAGGCGCGCCGCGCCCTCTCCCTGGCCGGCGACCAGAACCCCCAGGCCACGGCCTTCGCCCTCTACCTGCTGGGCGCGATCGCGCATGAGCAGGGCGACATGCCCGACGCGGAGGCTCACCTGTCGCACGCTGCCGAGGTGCTCGACCGGGCCGATGCGCCGGCGTCGCTGCAGGTGGACGTGTTCGGCCTTCTGGCGGAGGTGCTGCGCGCCGTGGGGCGCGACCGCGAGGCGTACGACTGCCTCGCCCGGGCGCACTCGATCATGGGCCAGCTCCAGCAGTCGCGCTGGCCCGCCATGCACGCGGGCACGGCGTAGCCGCCCGCAAGCGGCCCGGGCCGCCGCGACCGCACCCGGCCGCGGCGTGGGCCCGCAGCGCGGGCGCGCTTACTTCCAGACAGGAACGGGCTTGAGCCCGGGCTCGGCCCTGGCTGCGTCAACAGCCCGATGCACGAAGGCGGTTTTCGCCCCCGAAGAGATGGCGTAGCGGCATGCCGGTGGGCACCAGGGCGTAGCCCGCTGGCGCAAGGACCGAGGTGTAGGCGACGACAGGCCGAACGCGCGGCGCCGACGCCAGCATGTCGATGACGGGCTTGGTCGAGAGACCCGGCACGACCGTGCGGCCAACGTGCTCGATGCGGGTCACGCCGAGCGGGGCAACAGCGTTCGCCAGGCAGGAAGGCTCCCTGGCGAACGCCGCGGGCCAGGCGGGATCGTAGGCTGCCAACGTCACGCCGTCCGAAGCCGCCATGCGCACGCCCCCGACACGATGATTCCAGGCCAAAGAGCCGCGGGCGGTGCAGCGCCTCATGCCACAACGGCGTGCGGCCCTCGATCCGGCGTCCGCGGCGTAGGCTAGCGCCGACGCGCGCCCTCGCTGACCGGCCACTGGCCATCCTCCGCCACGGCTGCCTCCGGCGCCGGTGGCACGCGCAGGGCCGGGTCGCCGCGCGCCCCCTCGCGCACCATGACGAAGGCGTCCTCACCATCGTCGGTGTAGTAGCCCCGGCGTACGCCGCGCTCGACGAAGCCGTACTTGCGGTACAGGTTCTGGGCCACCAGGTTCGAGCGGCGCACCTCAAGCGTCACCTTGAGGCAGTCCCGGCTCTCGGCTTCCAGCAGGAGCGAGCGCAGGAGGAGGTCCCCCACCTTGCGCCCGCGCTCCTCCTTGCGCACCGCGATGTTCGTCACGTGCGCCTCCCCCAGGACGGCCCACATGCCGCCATAGGCGATCGTGCGCCGGCCGCGCTTGACCACGAGGTAGACGGCGTAGTTGTTCTGCGTGAGCTCGCTCACGAACTGGCGCCGCGACCACGGGGCGGTGAAGGCGCCATGCTCCACCTCGAGCACCTGGTCGAGGTCCTCGAGCGCCATCGGCAGGACACGGGCCAGGCCGTCGTCCGGCGGCGGCTCAGGCGCCGGTCGCGGCCGCGGCCGGCCGAAGATAGATGGGAGCGACAGCCAGCGCTTGCCCGTGGCGCCTCACCCCCTCTCTCGCCAGGACGGCGGCCAGTCGCCCGACGGCGCCGGCCGGAAGAAACGAGAGCATACTCTTCGCGCCGCCGGGCACGTTCGCGACCGCCGTGGCGGCGGCTTCGCCCACGCTGACGACGGCGGCCGGCGGTCCCTCACGGCTCGCCTCAGCCGCAAGCGCTATGGCGCCCTCGGCGTCGGTGCGCACCGCCTCGCCCGCCGCCTCGGGCACCGCCGCGTCGGCGGGCCAGGCGAAGGCCTGCGCGTAGAGGCCGCCGCGTCCCGCGGGCAGGATCGCGACGCTCAACCCGGAGCCCGCTCGGCCGGCGGCGAACGCTGCGGCGCGCAGGCTCTCCACCCCGAGCACCCGCGGCCCGCCCGCAGCTCCGAGGCCGAGCGCGGTTGCGATGCCCACGCGCAGGCCGGTGTAGGAGCCCGGGCCGCGCGCCACCGCCACGGCCGCCAAGTCGGATGCCGCCACGCCCGCACCGCCGCAGACCTCGGCGATCATCGGCATGAGGCGCCGGCCCTGGTCGCGCTCGGCCGGCTCGGACCGCTCGACCAGCACCTCGACCTCGCCCGCCTCCGGCCACCGGAGCAGTGCCACGCTCACCCGATCCCCGCCGCTCTCTAGCCCCAGCAGGTGGCGGGTCAACGCAGACCCTTCAGCGTACGCCTAAGCCAGGCGCGTGCGCGTGGGCCGTGCGGCACGAGGCCGGCCACGCGCCGCCGCGGCGTCGCGCCACGCGCCAGGCGCACCTCGAGGCGGTCGGCCGGCAGCCGCATGGCGGCCGCGTCGGCGTGCTCGAGCAGGGCGACCGCCCCCGGGGCGAACATCTCGTCGCCACCGATCTCGTCCCACTCGGCCGGGGCCACCCTGTCCAGGTCGGCATGGTAGACGCGTCCGTCGTACGCGTGCACGAGGGCGAACGAGGGAGAGCGATAGACGCCCGGGCCGACGAGCGCCGTGAGCGCGCCCTGGGCCAGGGTCGTCTTGCCGCTGCCCATCGCACCGCGCAGGTCGAGCACGTCGCCACCGCGCGCGCTCGCCCCCAGCCGGCGACCGAGGGCACGCGTTGCGCGGGCGTTGCGCAGGCGCAGTGCCAGCAGGCCTCTCCCCCCTCCACCCGGACGCCACAGGATTTGCCCCCCCGCGGACGGAATCCTGCCCGGTAGCCAACGCCGCAATGCTGGAGGAAGCCGCATGTCGAACCGACCCCCGGGCCGCATCCGGGCCGTCCTGTGCGGGCCGCTGGACGCGTCGTGGCGCGACGCCCTCGCGGGCCGGTACCCGGATGTGGACGTCGACCTGTTCCCCAACCTGCGTGCCGCCATCGACGCCGGAGCGGGCCGAGGCGCCCACGTCC
>JAKASY010000543.1 GCA_021817625.1 Bacillota bacterium
CTGCATCACCTATCCGGGCGGCTGTGACATCGGCGCCCGCCCGATCGACCTCCACCTGCGCGGCCTCGCCCGCCTGGGCGCCCGCATCGTCGAGCGCGACGGGGTGATCGAGGCCCTGGCGCCCGCTGGCGGCCTGGTGGGCAGCGAGGTGCGCCTCGACCTGCCAAGTGTGGGCGCCACCGAGAACATCCTCATGGCGGCCGTGCGGGCGCGGGGCGAAACGGTCATCCACAACGCTGCGCGCGAGCCGGAGATCGTCGACCTCGCCCGCTACCTCACCGCCTGCGGCGCCCTCATCGAGGGTGCGGGCGAGCGCGTGGTGCGGGTGCGCGGCGTGAACCGTCTGACCGGCACGCGCCACACGGTCATGCCGGATCGGATCGAGAGCGGGACGTTGCTCCTGGCGGCCGCCACGACCGGCGGCGAGATACGGGTCGAGGGCGCCGCGTGCGGCCACATGGAGTCCCTGATCGACATCCTGCGCGCGAGCGGCGCGGAGGTGGTGTGCGAGGAGGGCGGCGTGGCCGTGCGCGGGCCGGCGGACGGCCGACCGCTACCCGTCGACGTTCGCACCCTGCCGTACCCGGGCTTCCCGACCGACCTTCAGCCCGTGCTCATGGCGTATATGGCGCGGGCGCGGGGCACGAGCGTCATCCAGGAGACGATCTTCGAGAACCGCTTCCGCCACGCCAGCGCCTTCGTGCGCATGGGTGCGCGCGTCCGCGTGGTGGGCCGGACCGCGGTCGTCGACGGTGTCGCCCGTCTCACGGGCGCCGCCGTCGAGGCCGGCGATCTCCGCGCCGCCGGCGCCCTGGTGGTTGCCGCCCTGGCCGCCGACGGCGTGAGCCTGGTGGCCGGACTCGACCACCTGGAGCGGGGCTACCAGGACCTCGGCGGCCGCCTGGCCCGCCTCGGCGGCCAGGTGGTGCGCGACGATGGCGGCGCCGACAGCGAGAGCCGGGGCGCGCGCGAGGCGCGGGTCTCATGAGGCGCTTCCTCCTGTTCCTCGCGATCCTGGTGGCGCTCGTCACGGGGGCGTCGGCGGTCGCGCGCTCGCAGGTGTTCGGTCTTCGCACGCTGAGCGTGAGCGGCCCCGGCAGCGCCTTCGTGAGCGAGCGTGCCCTGGGCCTGTCCGCTCGGACAAGCCTCCTCCTCCTGTCTCGCGGTGCGGCCGGCGATCGAGCGGTGACCCTCGATCCCTGGGCGCGTGCGGCCGAGGTGACGGTGACCCTGCCGCACGACCTGGGCATCCGTCTGGTGGCGCGCGTGCCCGTCGCCCTCGTGCAGAGCGGCGGCACGGTGTGGGCGGTGACCGGTGCCGGCATGGTTCTGCCGGCGACAAGTGCCGAGCGCCGCGCCCTGCCCTACCTGACGGGCGTGCCGCCGCCCGCGGTGGCCATGCGCCTCGACACGGACCCGGCGTTGCTGGCCGCGGCGCAGGTGGCCGCCGCCCTGCCCGCGAGCGTGGTTGCGCGCGTCTCCGAGGTGCACGCCGTCGGGGGCGCCGGCGGCGAGAGCTTCGAGCTCGTGCTGATGGACGGCCGACCCGTTATGCTCGGGCCACCCGTGCGCCTCGGTCAGAAGCTGGCGCTCCTGCCGACCCTGCTCGCCCGCTACCCGTGGCCGGAGTACGCGGGCACGGGCTTCGACCTGCGCGACCCAAGCCGTCCGAGCCTCTACAGCATCGGCCGCTCGTAGGGGGCGGCGGGTGGTCGCGGGCGTGCGAGCCCCGCGCCGGAAAACGATGCCAGGAGGGAAAGGCGTGGTGTGCGCGAAATCCAGTCCCGTACAGGTGCGAGGACGCTAGGCGGCCGAGTGCCCGCCGGTCCTTGGCGGACGCTAGCGAGATGCCCGAGACGGGCTGGAGGAGGGGTCCGTTTTGGTATCGGGCGAGGACGCGTTCGCCTTGATCAAGGTGATCGGCGTGGGCGGGGGCGGCAACAACGCGGTCAACCGCATGGTGGCGTCGGGGCTGAAGGGCGTCGACTTCCTGGCCGTGAACACGGACGCCCAGGCGCTTGCCCAGTCCAACGCATCGACGAAGATCCAGATCGGCGAGAAGTTGACCAAGGGCCTGGGCGCGGGCGCCAACCCGGACGTGGGCAGCAAGGCGGCCGAGGAGAACCGAGACAGCATTCAGGCCGGCCTCAAGGGCGCGGACATGGTGTTCATCACGGCCGGCATGGGCGGCGGCACCGGTACGGGCGCGGCACCGGTCGTGGCCGAGGTGGCCAAGGAGTGCGGCGCGCTCACGGTCGGCGTCGTCACGCGGCCGTTCACCTTTGAGGGTCGGCGTCGCCAGAGCTATGCCGAGCGCGGCATCCAGACCCTGCGCGAAAAGGTCGACACGCTGATCACGATCCCGAACGACCGCCTGCTCCAGGTGGTGGAGAGGAAGACGTCGATCATGGAGGCCTTTCGCCTGGCCGACGACGTCCTTCGCCAGGGCGTGCAGGGCATTTCCGACCTGATCGCCGTCCCGGGCCTGATCAACCTCGACTTCGCCGACGTCCGCACGATCATGCTCGAGACGGGCAGCGCGCTCATGGGCATCGGCGTCGGATCGGGCGAGCAGCGGGCGGTCGAGGCGGCACGTGCCGCGATCTCGAGCCCGCTCCTCGAGACATCGATCGAGGGCGCGCACGGCGTGCTCCTGAACATCACGGGCGGACCCGACCTCGGCCTGTACGAGGTGAATGAGGCTGCGGAGATCATTGCCGAGGCTGCGGATCCCGACGCCAACTTCATCTTCGGGGCCGTGATCGACGAGACGCTCAAGGACGAGGTGCGCGTCACGGTGATCGCCACCGGCTTTACCGGTGCGGCGCGGCGCGAGGTGGCGGCCGCGGGGCGCGACCCCATGGAGGTAAGGCCGTACAACGTGAGCGGCGGCGAGGAC
>JAKASY010000544.1 GCA_021817625.1 Bacillota bacterium
ATCTGCTGGCGCAAGTCCGGGACGGCATGGCCAGGCAGATCGTCGACCGCGCCGTGGAGCAGCTGCGCGCGCTGGGCCTTGACGCGGCCGCGGTCCACGATGCGCTCGCAGCGGTGCTGCTGTCGGAGGAGCGACAGCCATGATCGAGCTTGACGAGGTCGACTTCCGCTACGCCGACCAGGAGGAGGCGGCGCTTTCCACGCTCACGCTGAGGGTCGACGCCGGTGAGGTGGTCGCCGTACTTGGTCCGAACGGTGCGGGCAAGTCGACGCTCATGCGCCTGGTCGCCGGTGGCCTCAGACCGGCGCGAGGCAGCGTGCGTGTGGCGGGTCGGCCGAGCCGCCCGAGATCAGGGCCCGCACGGCCTTTGCCCCAGACCACGGGGGCATCTACCCCTTCCTCACCGCGACGAGCACGACCGCTTCCTCGCCGCGCAGTGCCGCGCCTGGCAGAGCCCACGATATCGGGAGCTCGCGCGCCTGCTCGACCTTCCCGCCGACAGGCCGGCCGGCACATGGTCGCGCGGGCAGCAAGCGCGCCTTCGCCTCGCCGTCGCCCTCGCTCAGGACGTGCCGGTCTGGATCCTGGACGAACCGTTCGCGGGCATCGACCCCTAGAGTCGGGAGGCGATCGCGGCGGCGATCGCCCGCTACCCGGCGGACGCGCCGCGCACGGTCCTCATGGCCACGCACGAGATCGAGGAGATCGAGGCGCTCATAGAGCGGGCGGTGCTGCTCGAAGGCGGCCGGGTGCTGGTTGACCGCGATGCCGAGGAACTGCGTCAGGCAAGTGGTGGCTCGATCGAGGCGTTCGTGCGAAAGGGGCGGTGGCGGTGAGGGAACTTCTTGCGCACGAGTGGCGAAGCCAACTCCGGTCCCTCCAGCGCCCCGTATGGCTGGCCGCTTACGCCCTCGGGGCCGTGCTCTGGGCCCTTAGCACCCCACACTGGCAGCTCGGCCTGCTCGTGGGGCTCGGCTTCACCGAGGCTGGGCTGGTGATCAGCGCCTTCGGCCGTGCCATCGGCGCGGTGCGACGCGAGTGGACCGATGGCACGGGTCATCTCTGGCTCCGCCTGCGCGCCTCGGCCGCGGCCCGCCGCCCGCGTGCCCGTGCGTGTTCGTCAAGCCTGATACGAAGGAGACGGACCGCCTGGTCGCGTGCCTTGCCACTGGTACCTGGTCACGCCCACTCGTAGGGGCGATGTGGAGGTGGTTTCGGATGCCGGCGATCGAGGCCAGGGGCCTCACCAAGCGCTACGGCCCGCGTCAGGCCCTGGCCGGCGTCGACCTGCGCGTCGACAAGGGAGAGGTGCTTGCACTTCTCGGGCCGAACGGAGCAGGCAAGACCACGTTTCTCGAGATCCTGGAGGGGTTGCGCCGGGCGGACGGGGGCGAGGCCCAGGTCTTGGGACATGACCCCGGCAGCGCGGCGGGCCGCCGGCACGTGCAGGAGCGGATCGGCGTGTCGCTGCAGACGACCGCCCTGTTCGACGCCCTGACGGTGGCCGAGACGCTCGATCTGTTCGGCTCGTTCTACCGGCGCCGCGCGCCCACGCAGGCGCTCCTCGAGCGGATCGAGCTCGCGGACCGCGCCCTGACGCGTGTCGGCGAGCTGTCGGGCGGACAGCGCCAGCGCGTCTCCATCGCCCTGGCCCTGGTGAACGAGCCCGAGCTCGTGTTCCTGGACGAGCCCACGACGGGCCTCGACCCCGTGGCGCGGCGCGCCGTATGGCAGAGCATCCGGCAGGTCTCCGCCGACGGACGGACGATCGTCCTCACGACGCACTACATGGAGGAGGCGACGCAGCTCGCCCGCCACGTGGCGATCATGGACGGCGGTCGCATCGTGGCGGAGGGCACGCCGGAGGGAATCGTCGCGGGCCTGGGCCTGGGCGTCACGGTACGCGTCGCGCCGGCCTCGCTGTCGCTCGACGGCCTCGACGTGCCAGGCGTCCAGGCGGTGGCCCTCGAGGACGCCACGTGGCGGGTGGACGCATCGCGCGCCGAGCCCGTGGTCGAGTGGCTGTTCGAGCGCGCCCGCCGCGACGGCGTCGACATCACGCGCCTGGAGGTCGAGCGCGCGACGCTGGAGGACGCCTTCATCCGCCTCACCGGGAGGGGCCTCGAGTGACCGCGTTCGGGCAGCTCGTCTCGGCCAACCTCAAGCTCGTGGTGCGAAACCGCCAGACCATGGTGTGGTCACTGGTCTTCCCCCTCATGCTCATGGTGCTGCTTGGGCTGTTCTTCGGCCACGAGACGCAGGCGAGGACGACCGTTGCCGTGGTTGGCTCCGGCCCCTGGGCGAGCGCGATGCTCGAGGGCCTGCGGCACGTGCACGGCTTCGTTGCGCACAGCGCGAGCCGAGTCGCCGCCATCGCCGACGTACGGGCCGGCAAGGCGGACATGGCGGTCATGGTGCAGGGCGTGGCGAGCGTGCGCATCGTCGTGTGGCAGAGCGTCGCGAACGCCAGCACGAACGGCGTGAACGCGCTCATCGTGCAGCAGGTGGCGAACGGCATCCAGGCGGCGATCCAGCACACGCCCAGCATGTTCACCCTCGCCACACGGCCGGTGTCGGGTCAGACGGGCAGCTACATCGACTTTCTCGTGCCGGGCGTGCTGGCTATGGAGCTCATGTCGAACGGACTGTTCTCCGGCCTCGCGATGGTCACGTACCGCGAGCAGGGCATCCTGCGGCGCATCCGCGTGACGCCGGTGCCGACGGTCCTCTTCCTGGGCGCGCGCATCGTTGTTCAGCTGGTGGTCCTCGCCGTCCAGCTGGCGATCACGCTCGCCGTGGCGACGGCCATGTTCCAGTACCACCCGGCCGGGGCGATCGGGCCGGCGGTGCTCGCCATCCTGATCGGCGCGCTCACGTTCATCGCCGCCGGCTT
>JAKASY010000545.1 GCA_021817625.1 Bacillota bacterium
AGGAGCAGCACCTCGTCGCCGCGTCGCAGGAAGACGTGCACCGTCACCGGCATGCGGAATCGCTCCAGGCGCTCACCCCAGTCCAGTCTACCGGCCACCGGTGCACCCGCGGCAAGTGCCCGACGCCGTGCCCGGTCGGCTTCGCGCCGACCGCTGCGCCTCCCTGCCGCCGACCTGCGCCATCGACGCCACGGCGGCGACGGCCGGCCCGGTCGTCGCCGCGGGCCGACGGAGCGCTAGCCCGCCGGACTCTGGCTCGCCGACGCCAGATGGGGCGGCAGGCTACGCTCCACCTGCTCGAGGGCGGCACGCGCCGGGCCGTACCGCTCGTAGAAGAACACGACCAGGTCGCCCGGCCCGGCCGAGGCGACCGCCGCGGCGACGGCGGCCTCCTCCACCTGGGCCACGGTGATGCGATCGTCGGCCATGCCGGCGGCGAGCGCGCCTCGCCGCAAGAGCGCCGCCACCTCCCCGGGGGCGCGGCCGCGCAGGTCGCGGTCCTCCTTGATCCACAGCCGGTCGAAGCGGCCGCCGGCGGTCTCGCCCAGGCTTGCGATGTCCACGTCGCGGCGGTCGCCTGGCGCGCAGACGACGCCGAGCAGCCGACCCGGGCACAGGCGTCGGCCGAGCGCGGCGGCCTCGGCCACGGCCGGCGCGTTGTGCCCGTAGTCGAGGAGCACGCGCACGCCGCCCACGGACAGGAGGTTCATGCGGCCGGGATTGTCCCGCGGCCCGCCGGCGAAGGTCAGGAAGGCACGGCCGACGGCGTCCGCCCGGAGCCCGAGGGCGAAGGCCACCGCCGCCGCGGCGCAAGCGTTCTCGACCATCGCGGGCGATGCGCCGCCGAACGCGAACGGCAGGCGCCGCAGGGCGACGATGCGGTCCTGGCGGCGGCCGCGCAGGCGCACGAGGTGCCCCGAGGCGACGCCGACGGCCTCGCCCCCGGCGGCGACGTGGCGCGCCACGTGCGGGTCGTCGGGGCGGCTCGAGAACAGAATGACGCGCGCTGCCGTGCGCGCCGCCATCGCCCGCACGCGGCGGTCTCGGGCGTTGAGGACGGCGGCGCCGCCCTCGCCGACCGCCTCCACCACCATCGCCTTGAGGTGGGCGAGGTCGTCGAGGCTCTCCACGCCGTCCTGCCCAAGGTGGTCCTCGGCCACGTTCAGCACGGCGCCGACGCTGCAGCGGTCGAAGCCCAGGCCGCGCCGCCGCAGGCCGCCGCGCGCGCACTCGAGGACGGCGACGTCGACGCGCGGGTCGGCCAGGACCATGCGCGCCGAGCGCGGTCCAGCGTCGTCGCCATGGGCGATCTCGTCCGCGCCCACGCGGATGCCGTCGGTCGTGGTGAGGCCCGCCGTGAGCCCCGCCGCCGCGACCGCGTGCGCCACGAGCCGGGCCACGGTGGTCTTGCCGTTCGTTCCGGTGATGGCGGCGATGGGAATGCGGCCGTCGCCCTCACCGAACATGTGCCGGACGATCTCCTTCGCCACGGGCCGCGCCAAGCCGGAGCTCGGGAAGAGGTGCATGCGCAGGCCGGGCGCCGCGTTGACCTCGAGGACAGCGCCGCCCGCCGTCCGGTACGAGCGCTCCGGGGCGGTGAGGATGAGGTCGACGCCCGCCACATCCAGGCCGACGGCGCGCGCGGCCCGCACGGCGAGCGCGGCGTTGTCGGGGTGCAGGCGATCGGTCACGTCCGCCGCCGTGCCGCCGGTGGAGAGGTTCGCGCTCAGGCGCAGGGGCACCGCGCGTCCCGCCTCCGGCACGCTGTCGCTGCCCAGGCCCACGGCCGCGAGCGCCTGGCGCGCCGGATCGTCGAGGCGCAGGCGCGTGAGCGGGCGCTCATGCCCCTCGCCGCGCTCCGGGCGGAGGTTCTCGAGCGCCACGAGCTCCGCCACGGTGTGCACGCCGTCGCCCACAGCCTGGGCGGGGTGGCGCACGGCCGCGGCGACCGCGCGCTCGCCCACGACCAGGACGCGCACGGGCTGGCCGTCCAGCTGGCGCTCGCACAGGACGTCGGCACCGTAGCGCGCGGCCTGGCGATAGGCCTCGCGCATCGCCTGGGCGCTCGCCACGGCCAGGGTGACGCCCTCTCCCTGGTGGCCGAACCGGGGCTTGACGGCGATCGGCGGCCCAAAGCGGGCCCAGGCCGCGCCCGCGGCCCCGGCGTCGCGCACCGCAACGCCTTCCGGCACGGGCACGCCCGCCTCCTCCAGGAGGCAGCGCGTGAGCACCTTGTCCTGGGCGCAGTCGACGGCCACCGCCGCCGTGCCCGGCGCGATCGTCGCCTCCAGGCGGCGGCGGTGGCGTCCGTGGCCGAGCTGCACGAAGCTGCCCACGCCCAGGTGCCGGACAGGTACGCCCTGGGCCCGCGCCGCCTCGACGATGGCGCGCGTGCTCGGGCCGAGGGCGCAAGTGGCGGCCACGGCGCGCAGCCCCTCGAGGGTGGCGGCCATGTCGACCTCGAGCCCGCGCCTGAGACGCTCCAAGAGGTCGAGCGCCTCCCGCAGGGCGGCTCTGGCCACCTCCGGCGTCTCCTGCTCCACGACGACGCGGTACACGCCGCGCATCTGGGTGGCGCGCGTCTTGCCGTAGCGCACGCTCTCGCCCGCGCCGCAGATGAGCTCGAGCGTGACATGCTCGAGCACGTGGCCAAAGAGGGTGCCCTCGGCCATGCGCTCCACCAGGCCGCCCGGCCGGCCAAGGCCGCAGTGGTGATTGGCAAGGCCCGGAAGGAGCCGGACGAGGCGGGTGGGCAGATCGGGGAAGCGGCTCGTCGGGATGTCGTCGAGATCCTCGAGGTCGACCAGGGACTCCAGCACGGGGCGCCGGCAGTGCACGTTGGGCCCGTCGAACGAGATCTGCGAGCGGATCCTCACGCCCATCCTCCCTCTC
>JAKASY010000546.1 GCA_021817625.1 Bacillota bacterium
GCCCTCGCTTACCCAGTATGGGTCGGGAAAGCTGGCATCCTGGACCGTGAAGAGGACCCAGTCGTGCCGGGCGAGCGAGGCCCCGAGGTTCCTCGTACGGGCGTGGTGAAACTCCGCCTTTGGGATGACCTCGACGCGGGCCCCATAGTGGCCCAGCAGTTACCGGGTGCCATCGGTGGACGAGGAGTCCACGCCTACAATCTCGACGGCGCACCCCTTCTGCGCGCGGAGGGACCGCAGCAACTCCTCGAGCCCGTCTGTAACTCCGTTGTAGGTCGGCACCACGACGGACACCCTCGGGTCGTCGCGGCCGACGGCCACACTGAAGCGCGCGCACTGCTGGAGCGGCACATGCCTTCGCAGGTGCCTCCGACTCACGGCCAACCAGCCAGTCACACGTGCCAAGCAGTACAGGAGCCATACAGTCCACCCGTAGGCTCGCACACCCGCCGCGAAGCTCGCGAGGCGCCTGCGCCACCCCATCATCGCGGCACCAGAGCTCCGTAGGCGTCACGCCAAGCGGCGATGTGCTCGTCGAGTAGGTCCTGCCACGGAGGTACCGCCATGCATGCCCGCAGCTTGGCGGTGTTGAGGGTGGAGTTCTTGGGTCGCGGAGCGGCGTATGCGTAGCTGTCCGCCGACATGGGCGCGATGTGACCCGGCAGGCCCAGGACCCCGGCTGCATGCCGCGCTAGGTCGAACCAACTCGTCTCCCCGTCCCCCACCGCGTGATACAGTCCGCGCGGGGCCTGCCCCAGAACGACCCTATCCACGGCCTGCCCCACCCATTCCACTGTGGCCAGGCTGATGCGCAGGTCGTCAACGACGCTGACGCGTCCTTCGGATGCCAGGCGGCGCAGGACCGCGGGCAGGAACCCCGGGCGGCCGGGATCGCCGACCAGGCTGGCGATTCGGAGGACGTAAATGCTCGGGTACCCCGAGTGCAGGAGCGCGTGGTCCGCCAGCGATTTATCCAGTCCGTAGACGCTCAGCGGGTGCGGCCTCGCTGCCTCCGTGTAGCCGCCGTCCCGTCCGTCGAAAATGAAGTCTGTCGAGAAATGTACGATGGTTGGATCCTGCCCGCAGCGTCGCGCCGCTGCAACGATGTTGCTTGGCCCAACGGCGTTGACGCGGTAAGACGGATCCGGTTCCCGTTCGCACCGGTCCGCGTTGAGAAATCCGGCGCAGTTGCAAATAAGGTCCGGCCGCGCCTCGCCGATGCGCGAAGCCAACAGATCCTCGTTCGTGATGTCGCCGTCGGAGGCATCAAGCGAAACAACAATGGCACTACCGTCAAAGTGACGTCGAAGCGCGCTGCCCAACTGCCCGCGACCACCCAGAACCAGAACCTTCACGTTATCCGCTCCTAGCATGATCTGACAGCCGGCCTGCCGTCGCACCTCCGGCGGTACACGAGGGAACGGCGCTCCGGACCCGGGCTCTCGAGGGGGCCAAGGGGTGCCAACCAAGGCCGAGACACGTTCACGGAAGTCGGCCCTGGACACCCCGCCGTGGACCGCGCCCCACGCCGACCTGCCGCAGCACGCCCCTGCCTCGCTTTCGGAAGCGGTGCGGCCTTGGCAGTGGGTGACGACCGACGATAAGGCCCCCTCTCAGTCGGCGGAGTAGCCCAGGAACCTCACCGCGGCCGGTGCTACGGCTTCCAGATAGCGGGTGGCAAACCGGATCTGTTCCGCTGACAGGTACGCTCGGAAGTCTCCCACTATCCCCTTTCGGTAGAAAGACTCCCGGTCCGCCTCCCCCCTCGCCCTTCCGTGCGTCCGGCGTTCGAACGACGCATCCCGCAGGCACCGCTGCGTGGCCGCATCCGACGCGTCAACGCCCAAAAAGACTAGGAGCCGGCCGAGTGTTGCCTCGGGGTCGTTGGTCAAATCCTCGTACCGCGTGATATGGAGCTGCTCGTCGTTCTGGTACTCCATGAGCGCGGCGTTGTCCGTCGCCCACCCGTCGAGACACCACCGCAGCATACCATTGTCCAGGAAGAGCTCTCCCAGCCGCGGCTCCGGGGACCCGCCTAGGACTTGAGACAGGTGCCCGAGGTATGGCCGCGGGAGCTCCGTCAAACTCGCGCTGCCGCTGCGTAAGAGGTTCCACTCGTGAAACGCCCGCGACACGGCCACGTCGAGGGGGTGGCGGACAGCCACCACCACGCTCGCCTCTGGAACGGAACTCCGCACCATGTCGAGATGGCGGACGTGGTGCGGCGTCCGGTCTCCCACCACAGGCCCTGGCCAACACGCCGCCACCTGCGCGAAGCACTCACGGGATAGCGCACGGAAGAGCAGCCCCCGCAGGTAGTCGGGGCGGGCCCCCGGAGGGTACCAGCCCAGGAAGCCGGCATCGAGGAGGGTCTCCAGCTGCGGGCTGCGGGCGGCCTGCCAGAAGTGACCTTCACCGACGCACAGGACGGCCGGATGCGCGTTCAGCAGGTCCTGGAGCCAGGTGGTGCCGCTCTTCGGCGATCCGCAAACGAACAGGTGCCGGCGCGGCGGGGCCTCGTCCCGCCGGCCAAGCGCCGGGGCCCCGGCGGGCACATAGTGCCAACCGGCATGGCTTCGCCATCCTACGCCGACGGCCCGATGGCTGCCGCGGCCGTCCGTGTACACGAGCGTGAAGCGGTCCAAGGCGTCGGGAAGGGCGATGAGGACCAAGCGAAACCGACGTTCCGTCGCCGGCTCGGACGTCGGGAAATTGGAGTATCCGCAGAACTCGCCGTTGCCGTCCAGCACCTGAAGGCCGTCCACCATGCCTGGGTCTAGCGCAACTTCGGTCGTGACGCCGACCAACACGGCAGGTTGGAGGGCGGGCACCAGCAAGCGGCTATGGACCACAGGCCCTCCGTCCGACTCCGGGACGCCGACGTCGGC
>JAKASY010000547.1 GCA_021817625.1 Bacillota bacterium
TCTGAGCGGATCCGTGCCGGCGTTCGTGGCCGAGATGAACGCCTTCGCGGCGCGCGTGGGCATGCGCCACACGCACTTCGTCAACCCGAGCGGCCTGGACGGGCCGGGCCGGGCGACAGAGACGACGGCCCTCGACATGGCACGCCTGGGCGCGTACGCAACCGCCATGCCAAGCCTCTTGCGCCTGACCTCGACGCGCGAGGAACGCACGCTGCGCGACGGCAAGGGCGGCCACCTGTGGCTCGTCAACACAAACCGGCTGCTCGGTCTGGTGCCGGGCGTGGACGGGCTGAAGACGGGCTTCACGAACGCCGCGGGCTACTGCCTCACCGCGACCGCCGAGCGCTCGGGCCTGCGCCTGGTGGCGGTGGTCATGGGTGCGGCCAATTCGAAGGCGCGGTTCGCGGACGCGGCCTCGCTCCTCAACTGGGGCTATGCGCACTACCAGGCGGCCTATGCGGTGCATCGCGGCGCAGTCGTCGCGCGTCTGCCTGTTCGCGGCGGCCGCAGCCGGGAGGTGGCCGTCGTGGCGGGACGCGACGCGGCGTTTACCGTGGCGCGCGGCGCGAAGATTGCGTCGGCAGCGCACACGCTCTCGCTGCCGGCGGTGCTTCCGGCGCCGCTCCGGGCAGGCCAGGTGGTGGGCGAGGGCGTGTACACGCTCCCGGGCCTCGGCACCCGCCGCGTGCCGCTGGTGGCCGCGCAGGACGTCGCGCGCGTACGGCCGTTCGACGTCCTGCGCCGCCTGGCCGGCCTCCTGCCCGTGGCGCCGCCCGGCGCCGCCTGACGCAGCCCTGCTCGACCGCCGTCGAACGATCCCCGGCGGTTGGGGCGGAGAGCGGCAAGGAAGGAGGCGTCGCGAGGCGAACCTAGCGAGCGAAGGGCGGCGCGAGGTGATCGTCTCTGGAGATTGAGGTCTTGGCCGAGGGGCGGGACGCGGTGGTGCGGCCGCACGGTGAGATCGACGTGCGTACCGTTCCGAGCCTTCGGCGTGCCCTGGACGCGGCGGTGGAGAGCGGGCGGGGCGACTTGGTGGTGGACTTGGCGGAGGTCGCGTTCATCGACTCCTCGGGCCTGGGAGCCTTGCTGGGCCGCTACCGCCGCATGCCGGAGGGACGGCGCATGATCCTGCGTGCGCCGCGCCCGCACGTCCGGTCGCTCCTCCACCTGGCGGGCGTGCCCGCCCTCATGCGGGTCGAGGAAGCGGCGGGGGAGTCGCCCGGCCGTGGCGCCTGACGTGAACCGCGTGCGCCTCGTTCTCGACGCGCGCGAGGAGAACGTCGGCGTCGCCCGCGCCGTGGCGGCCCAGGTCGCCGCCGCCCTCGACTTCACGCTGCCCGAGCTTGAAGAGCTGCGCATCGCCGTGTCGGAAGCGGTCTCGAACGCCGTCTTGCACGCCTACCCGGACGCCTCGCGGCAGGGTGCGGCGCCCCAGGTCGAGGTGGCCATCGCCGTAGGGTGCGGCGCCGCGTCGATCGAGGTGACGGACGTCGGGCGCGGCATCGCCGACGTGGCCGCGGCGCGCCGGGCCGAGTACTCGACGCTCGAGGGACACCTGGGCCTCGGCTTCGCCTTCATGGAGGCCATGGCCGATGAACTCGAGGTGGAGAGCACGGTAGGCGCCGGCACGCGCGTCCGCCTCGTCAAGCGGCCGCACGCGCCCGCGTCGGCGCAGCCCGACCACGCACCCAGGTAGGCCGCCGTGGCCGACGACGAGGCGGACCTCTGGCATCGCGCCCGGGCCGGCGACCGGCAGGCGCGGGTGCGGCTCGTGGCCTGCCATATGGGGTTGGCGCGGGCGGTGGCCGAGCGCTTCGGCGACGCTGGCCCCGGACGCGACGACCTGGCCCAGGCGGCCGCCCTCGGCCTCGTGGAGGCCGTCGCCGCCTTCGACCCCGCCAAGGGCGCTGCGTTCAGCACATTCGCCGTGCCGCGCATCCTCGGCGAGGTGCGCGACGCCCTGCGCCGCGCCTCGGGCTTTGGCGGCATGCGCTCGCTGGCCGAGTCGGCTGGCCGTCTGCGTGCAGCCGAGGCGCGTCTGCGCCTGGTTCTTGGACGCGATCCGGATGCGGGCGCGCTCTGCGCCGCCCTGGGCTGGAGCCGGTCCCGCCTCGCCGAGGTCTTGAGCGCCCTCGAGCCGGCCGCGCCATACGCGCCGACCGTGGTCGACGACCGCGCTACCCCCTCGCCCGAGGGAGAGGTCCTCGAGCGCTTGGCCAGGTGATCGACGGCGCGCAGTTCACCTCTACACTGGCGGCGATGAAGACTGAGCTGCGATCACCGAGTAGACCAGAGGTCGCCTCGGGAGTCGGCGCGTCTCGCCGCTCGCCGGATCGGATCCTGCTCGTGCTCGCTTGTGTGGCACAGTTCATGGTCGTACTCGACGTATCTATCGTTAACGTCGCGCTTCCGTCTATAAGCAGGGAGCTTCACTACAGTGCGTCCGGCCTCCAGTGGGTCGTGAACGCTTACGTTCTCACGTTCGCTGGTTTCCTCCTGCTCGGCGGGAGGGCTGCGGACGTCTTTGGACGGCGCAAGATCTTTCTACTCGGACTCGTCGTCTTCTCGGCCGCAAGCTTGCTCGGAGGCATAGCGCAGACCTCGACCGAGCTGACCGCGGCGCGCGCGGTCCAAGGGATCGGTGGGGCGATCTTGTCTCCGGCGACACTCACGATCATCGTGACGACGTTCAGAGGTACGACGTTGGCCCGTGCGCTTGGGATTTGGAGCTCGGTCGCGGGGGCAGGAGGAGCGACCGGCGCGATCTTGGGAGGAGTGCTCACGTCGGAGCTTTCGTGGAGATGGGTACTGTTCGTCAACGTCCCGATCGGGATCCTGACGACGATCGCCGCAATCAAGTACCTGAGTGAGGCCAGGAAAGAT
>JAKASY010000548.1 GCA_021817625.1 Bacillota bacterium
CGCTCAGCCATCTCCCCCGCCCGCGTCCCCCCGCTAGCGTTCGATCGGCGCGCCGACGATGCTGCCGTATTCGGTCCACGAGCCGTCGTAGTTGCGGACCCTAGCATAGCCCAGGAGTTCGGTCAGCACGAACCAGGTGTGCGAGGAGCGCTCGCCGATGCGGCAGTACGCGATGACGTCGCGGTCCGGCGTGATGCCCTTGGACTGGTAGAGCTGCCGCAGCTCCTCGGCCGACTTGAAGGTGCCGTCCTCCTGGACCGCCTGCCCCCACGGGATGTTGGCGGCACCCGGGACGTGGCCGCCGCGCTGGGCACCCTCCTGGGGATAGGCCTCGGGAGCGATGAGATCGCCGGCGTACTCCCGCGGCGAGCGCACGTCCACGAGCGCCGCCCGGCCGATCGAGGCGAGAACGTCGTCCCGCAGGGCGCGCAGCTCCGGGCGCACCGGGTGCACGGAGTGCCGCGCGGGGGCGGGGTGGGCGGCATCGGTCGTGGTGGGCCGGCCCTCGTTGATCCACTTCTGCCGTCCGCCGTTCATGATCTTCACGCGGTCGTGGCCGTTGTACCGGAAGAGCCAGTAGGCGTAGGTCGCGAACCAGTTGTTCTTGTCGCCGTAGAAGACGACGGTGGTCTCGTCCCCGATGCCGGCCGCCCCGACCTTCTGGGCGAACGCCTCTCCCGTGATGACGTCCCGGCGGAGGGAGTCTTCGAGGTCCTTCCACCAGTCGAACATGGTGGCGCCCGGGATGTGCCCCTGGCCGTAGAGGGAGACGTCCTCGTCCACCTCGACGAGTCGGACCCCCGGGTCGCCCAGATGCTGCGCCACCCACTCCGTCTCGACGACCGCTTCGGGATGCGCGTACCCCTCCGCCACCACGGTCCCTCCCCGAAATGTCCCCAATCCGGTCGGAATAGCGATAATTGTAGGAGGGGCGGGCCATGCTGTCAACACATCCGGGTGCCGGGGGACGACCCGGAGCCCCGGGAGCCGCCGCGCAGGCAGACGAGCTGGCGCCGCCGAACCAAAGCATTGGGGCCGCCGGGCCGCGCCGCCACGGAGGGATTGCGAATGCTGATCGGGGAACGGCTTCGGGAGACGGCGGCGCGCCATGGGGAGCGAGAGGCGGCCGTCGCCGGCCCGGAGCGGGTCTCGTGGGCGGCCCTGGACGCCCTGGCGGACCGCGCGGCCGCCCTGTTCGCGGCCTCCGGGGTCGGAGCCGGCGACCGTGTTGCCATTCAGTTGCCGAATGTGCCGTCCTACCTCGTGGCCTGGTACGGTATCCTGCGCCTCGGCGCTGTCGCGGTGCCGCTCAACCCGCGCTACCGGCCCCACGAGCTGGAGCACCTCCTGGCGGACAGCGCGGTGGTCGCCGCGGTGGCCCACGCATCCCTCGCCCCCATCCTCGACGGCCTCCGGCCCCGCCTCCCCGCGCTGCGGCACGTCTTCCTCTCCAGGGCGGGCGCGCCGGGACAGGCCGACGGCGGGTCGGCCTTCGAGGACCTGGTGGCCGCCGCCGCGGTGGGCGACGGCCCATGGCGGGGCTCGCCGCCCGTCGCCGGCAACGCGCCTGCGACCTGCCTGTACACCGCGGGGACGACGGGCCGCCCGAAGGGGGCGCTGCTCTCGCACGAGGGGCTCCTCTGGAACATCGACCGGCTGCTGGAGGTCTTCACGGCCGGTCCGGAGGATCGCTTCCTGTGCGCCCTGCCGATCTTCCACTCGTACGCCCAGATGGCGTGCCTGATCTCGACCCTCACGCTCGGGGCCACGCTCGTCCTCCTCCCCCAGTTCCGCCCGGAGCTCGTCCTGGAGACGATCCGGCGGGAGCGGATCACCATCTTTCCCGGCGTGCCCGCCTTCTACGGGGCGATGCTCGCCGCCGTGCGCGCCGGCGCACCGGCGGACTTCAGCTCCCTGCGCCTCGCCGTCACCGGCGGCGCAGCGATGCCGCTGCCCGTCATCGCGGCCCTGGAGAGCGCGGGCGTGATGGTTCTAGAGGGGAACGGGCCAACCGAGGCAGGCCCCGTCGCCTACGTGAACCCGGAGCGCGGGCCGCGCAAGGCTGGGTCTGTCGGGCCGCCAATACCGGGCGCCTCGGTGCGCGTGGTCGACAACGCGGGCTCGGACGTCCAGCCGGGAGACGTCGGCGAGGTGCTCATCCGGGCGCCGAGCGTCATGCTGGGCTACCTGAATCAGCCCGAGGCGACCGCCGAGACGCTGAAGGACGGCTGGCTGCACACCGGCGATCTGGGCCGGCTCGACGGCGACGGGTATGTCTACCTCGTCGACCGCAAGACGGACCTGATCATCGTCGGCGGCCTGAATGTCTACCCGCGCGAGGTGGAGGAGGCGCTGCTGACGCACCCCGGCGTCGCCGAGGCCGCGGTCGTGGGCGTGCCGGAGGCGACGCGCGGCGAGCGGGTGGTGGCCTTCGTGGTGTGCCGGCCGGACGCGGGCGTCGCGCCGCGGGCGCTCCTGCGGCACTGCCGGAGGCTGCTGGCGCCCTACAAGTGCCCGCGCAGCGTGCTGGTGGTCCCGGAACTTGCCAAGAATGCCGCCGGCAAGGTGGAGAAGCTGGCGCTCAAGGTGGCGGCAGAGGAGCGAATGGCCCAGGGGCGGGACGCCTGACGCGCGGATGCCGGGCCCCGGGGGCGGGTCAGGCTACGCCCCGGGGGTGCGCGCATGCTCCGCCGCCTGCGCCCGCTGCTGTCCTGCCTCGCCCTTTGCGCCCTGCTCGGCGGGATGATCGCCCAACGCCAGGCCGCCGCCGAGCGTTCGGCCGCGCCGGTCTATTACGTTGGGACCCGGACGCGGGCCGTAGCGCTGACCTTCGACGTCAGCTGGGGCGAGCGCATGCTGCCGCTCGTCGTGTCC
>JAKASY010000549.1 GCA_021817625.1 Bacillota bacterium
AGCCACTGCGCCACCGCCTGCGCCCGCGCGCCCGCGCTCGCCCTGAGCGCCTCGAGGCGGGCGCGCGCCCGCGCCAGGGCGGCCGGGTCGACGCCGGCGGCGCCCTCGGGCGCGACCGCCACGGCGACGACCGCGCCACCTACCCGCACGAGGGAGGCGTCCGCACCCGCGGGCGCCTCCACGCGCGCCTCCGGGACGGCCAGCCGCACCCGGGGCGGGGCGTCGCCCGCGTCGGCGAGCCGCGCCTCGACCGGCCCGGCGGGCGTGTCCAGGAGGACCGTGCCTTGTGGCCCGCCCGCGCCAGCGCCAGCCCGCCGGCTGCGCCAAAGCCACGAGGCGGCGGCGAGCGTGGCGCGGCCGCAGCGCTGCGGGTAGCCGTCGGCGCTCAGGAGCACGAGCCCGGCCGACGCCCCCGCGCTGTCGGGCGCGGTCAGGACGGCGCCCTCCAGGCCCTCCGCCCCCCAAGGCTCGAGCATCAGCCGCACACGATAGGCGTCCCAGGCCTGCGCCGCCCGGAGCGCCCGCGCCGCCGCGGGCCCCGGCCCGAGATCCGGGTAGCCGCTCTGGATCAGGCGCACGGGCGCGCCCCCGACGTGCAGGTCGACCGCCTCGAACAGCTCGCGCACGCGCACCGCCGGCCGCTCCTCTCCGCTCATGGCACGAAGTAGCCGAGGGGGAGGGGGTCCTCCGCCTCGAGCACGAACGTGGACTCGCCGTACAGCCGGGCGGAGCCCTCGATCCGCACCCGTACCGCCTCGAGGGGGCCGAGGCGCTCCTCGCCCAGCACCGTGGCGCGGAACGTGGCCCCGGTCACGCTCTCGTGCACGAAGCTCTCCCCCACGTCGAGCTCGCCCCGCGCCCACAGCACCGCGGCCTTGGCGCACGTGCCCGTGCCGCAGGGCGAGCGGTCGACGCCCCCGGGCGGGACGATCACGATGTTCTTCACGTCGGCGCCCGCACGTGTGGGCGGGCCGTAGAACTCGACGTGGGTGAGGCCGCGCACGCCGGGGAAGAGCGGGTGCGCGACGTCGGCCTGGGCGTCCACGGCGCTGCGTATGGCGCGCGCGGCGGCGATGGCGTCGCGAGCGCCCGCGGGCCCGAGGGAGACGCCGGCCGCCTCGGCCGGGACGATGCCGTAGAAGTTCCCGCCCCAGGCCACGTCCAGGACGATGGGGCCGAGACCCGGCACGTCCACGTGCAGGTCGCGATGGAGCACGAACGAGGGCACGTTGTCGAAGCGCACCGACCGTACCCGCCCGCCCTCGACCGAGGCGTAGGCGCGCACCACGCCGGACGGCGTGTCGAGGACGACGGCCCGTCCCGGCGCCTCGGCCTCGATCTGGCCGGTCTCGACAAGGGCGGTGACGAGGCCGATCGTGTCGTGCCCACACATGGGCAGGTAGCCCCCGACCTCGATGTAGATCACGCCGACGTCCGCCTCGGCGCTCACCGGCTCCGTGAGCACGCAGCCCGACATGACCGAGTGCCCGCGCGGCTCGAACATCAGGAGCTGGCGCAGGTGGTCCATGTGATCGCGCATGCGCTCCATCTTCTCCATCATCGTCGCGCCCGGGATGCGGCCGATCCCCGAGACGATGGTGCGCGTGGGATTGCCCCCGGTGTGGCTCTCGATCGTCCGGAACACGCGCGCAAGGCGCACGCCTAGCCCTCCTCCCCGCTCGGGGCGGCCGCCGTCTCCCGCCACAGGCGGCCCACGCTGTCGTGGCCGGCGTCGACGCCGGGCTGGAAGGCGAAGGGGGCGTCGGCGCGCGCCAGCGCCACCGCCCGCCTCGCCTCGGCCAGGCGCGCCTCGGAAGCGCCCCGCCCCAGCCGCGCCGCCGCCGCCAAACCCGTGCGCCGCCCCTGCGCCTCGGCCACGGCGGCCCCCTCCACGCCGAGGGTGTTGCCGGCGGCGAACAGGCCGGGCACGGACGTAGCGCCGTCCTCATCCACCACCGCCACCTCGCCGCCGAGCGAGGCGACGGAGGCGGTGCGCGCTCCGGCCGCCACCACCAGGTCGGGAATCGGCCGCAGGCCCCCGGCCAGGAGCACGTAGTCCACCGTCTCGAGGCGCGGCGCGCCGACCGGCTCGCCCCGCCCGTCCAGGCGGCGCAGGCGCACGGCCCCTGCTCCCTCCCCCTCCCCGCCGGCGCCCGGCAGGATGGCCTCGGCCGCCCAGTTGAGGCGCAGGCGGGTGCCGAAGAGCGCGATGCCGCGCCCCGGCAGATACGGCATGAGGGCTCGGCGCGCCCCCGCGCCGGCGAGGAGGGCGGCCCCCGGACGCGCCCACCACGGCGCCATGGCCCGAAGGCGCAGGAGCGCCTGCCACTGGGCGTCCGGACCGCCGACGTGGCCCCGGCCCTCCCCCCGGGCGGCCGGCACGATCGCCACCGGCGCCACCCCCGCCCAAGCCAGCTCCTGGGCGATGGCGAAGGCGAGGGGGCTCAGCCCGACGACCACGCCCCGCTTGCCGGGGGCGACCCCCCACACGTTGGCCAGGGTCTGGGCGGCGCCCACCGCCAGGACGCCGGGAAGCGTCCAGCCCGGCAGCGGGATGGGCACCTCGGCCGCGCCTGTGGCCACAACGACCGCCCGGGCGGCGAGGGGCGCCGCCCGGTCCGAGAGGAACACGCGCCACGGCCGCTCGCCCTCGCCCTGCCGGTCGAGGCCCCAGACGCTCACGCCCAGCTCGACGGCGGCTCCGGCGTCGCGCACCTCGGCGGCGAGCGCCGCCGCCCGCTCGCGCCCCACGTGCCACGACCCGCCCTGGCGATGAAGCTGCCCGAGAAGGCGGCCGCCGGCGTAGGGGTACTCGTCCAGGACACGCACCGCCAGGCCCGCGCGGGCAGCCTCGGCGGCGGCGCCGATGGCTG
>JAKASY010000550.1 GCA_021817625.1 Bacillota bacterium
AGTTGGCGGGCGGGGCGGACATCGTGATCGCCGACGGGGAGAGCGAGGCCGACATCGAGCGCATCGCCGGCGCGGTCGACCGCCTCGAGCGGCGCCTGGGCAGCGTCGGCTCGTTCCTCCTCGCCGACCCGGGGCCGGCCTTCGCCGCCCGCCTTCGCTGCGCCCTCGCAGCCGAGTCCGGTCGGCCGCCGGCGCTTGTCGTCGCCGGCAGCGTCGTGCCGAGCGCCGTGCGGCAGGTGGACGCGCTCGTGGCGGAGTGGGGCGCGCCGGCGGTGGTGCTCGACCCGGCGGAGGCGCTCGGGCAGCCGGCCTTCGCCGCAGGGCAGTGGGCGGAGGCGGTCGCGGCGGCCCTGGCCGCGGCGGCGGCGGACGACGCCGCGTGCGCTGTCGTGCGCACCGCGACCCTCCCCGGCGGCGCCGGCCCGCTCGCACAGGGCGACGCCGCGCACCTCGACGAGACGCTCGCGCACGCCGTGCGGGACGCGCTCGGGCGCGCTCCGGCAGGCGCACTCGTGCTCACGGGCGGCGAGGTGGCCGCCGCGGTGTGCGCGGCGCTCGGCGTGCGCGAGCTTGCGTCCGCGCACGAGGTGGAGCCGCTCGCGGCGCATGCCCGCGTCGTCGGCGGCGCGCTGAGTGGCCTGGACCTGTGCACCAAGGGCGGCCTCGTGGGCGACGACCAGAGCCTCGTGCGTCTCGTGCGCCACGTGGCCGCGTGTCGGCGCTGGCGCGCGCTGACGCGGGAGGAGCGCTAGCGCGTGCCGAACACCGGGCAAGGCCTACGCGGAGGTGGTCGGATGGCGGGGGCGACGGGCGGCCGTGACGGGCGGCCGCTTCTTCTCCTGACGATGGGCGACCCGGCGGGCATCGGCCCGGAGATCTCCCTCACGGCGGCCGCGAGCGCGGCCGTGCGGCGGGTGGCGCGACCGGTCGTGGTGGGCGACGCGGTCGTCCTCTCGCACGCCGCCGACGCGCTCGCCCAGGCGCGCGGCGCCCTGCCGATCGCCCTCGACGTCGTGGCGCGGCCGGGTGAGGCGCGCCTCCTCCCCGGTCGCGTCGACGTCATCGACCTCGCCAACGTGGACGCCGGCGCCTTCGCCTGGGGCACCCTCAGCGCCGACCTGGGTCGGGCGGGCTACGAGTACCTGGCAGAGGCCACGCGCCTCGCCCTGGCGGGCGAGGCGGACGCCCTGGTCACGGCGCCGATCCAGAAGGAGGCCTGGCACCTGGCGGGCGTGCCGGCGATCGGCCACACCGAGGCCCTGCAGGCGCTCTCCGGCGCCTCCGACAGCGTGACCATGTTCGTCGCGGGCAGCCTGCGAACGTTCTTCTACACGCGCCACCTGCCGCTGGGCGAGGCCGTGCAGCGCATCCGCGAGGCCGGCCCGGACGCCCTCGCGCGCTTTCTCCAGCTGGCCGACGGCCTGCTCGCCGGCCTGGGCGCCGAGCGGCGGCGCATCGCGCTCGCGGCGCTCAACCCGCACGCGGGCGAGAACGGCCTGCTCGGCGCGGAAGAGGGCGAGGTGCTCGCGCCGGCGGTGGAGCGCGCCCGGGCGGCGGGGGTCGACGCCGCCGGCCCGATCCCGGCCGACAGCGTCTACCACCAGGCGCTCCAGGGGCGCTGGGACGCGGTCGTCTCCCTGTACCACGACCAGGGTCACATCGCGACGAAAACACTGGCCTTCGAGCGCACGGTGAGTGTGACCCTTGCCCTGCCCTTCCTGCGCACCAGCGTGGACCACGGCACGGCCTTCGACATCGCCGGCACGGGAAGCGCGAGCGCCGTGAGCATGGAGGAGGCGTGCCTCGTGGCGGCGCGCTACGTGACCCGCTCCTGAGTCGGACCGGCGCGTCATCCGCTGCACGGGAGCACTCCGCGGTGCCAAAGCGCACGCACACTGAATGAAGCCTCATGGACGCGGGCGCCTCCGGCGCGATCCCTGAGGGGGCAGCCTACACGTCGCGGCCGCCGCCAGGGCAAAACCCCGGCGGCGGCCGCGAGCACTGTGAGATCTAAGCCTTCTTCGACGCCTGGCCGACGCGCGACCCGTGGCGCGGGTGGGCGGCCGTCAGGCTGCGCAGCCCCTTGAGGGGCACCGCGGCCGGCACCTGCGCCGCCGTGAGCGGGCGTGTGATGAGCGCGGGCCGGAGCGGCCTCTGGCTGAGGTCGAGGGCGCCGGCGATGCTGTTCGAGGCGGCGACGCTCGCGTTCAGGTACGGCAGGTGGAGGAGCGCGTCCTCGTACTTGAGGACGGAGTTGAAGCTGTAGAGCGTCGAGTCCACGTAGCCGCGGCGGGCGTAGGGCGAGATCACGAGCGCCGGCACGCGCACGCCGAAGCCGAAGGGGCTACTCTGCGGCGGCGCGACGCCGTCATAGAAGCCGCCGTATTCGTCCCAGGTCACGACGACCATGGTGTTCCGCCAGTAGCGGCTCTGGCCGAGGGCGTTCAGGAGGTCCGTCACATACCACATGCCGAGGGCGTTGTTGGTCGGCGGGTGCTCGCTCTCCAGCTTGTTGGGCGTGATCCAGGAGATGGTGGGCAGCGTGCCCTGGCGAAGGTCCTGGAAGTACTGCGAGGTCCAGGCGAGGTGGCTCTGCAGGCCCCGGCTCTGCTTCACGGCGGCGAAGCCGGGAAGCGGGTTCCACAGCCAGAACTTCGTCGGGTCGTACCCGCTGTAGTACTTCCAGCTGACTCCCGCCTGCTGCAGCTGGCCCGGCAGGGTGGCGAAGTTGAAGCCGCACGGCGACGGCGGCTGCCACATGTTCCAGATCCAGCCCCCGCTCGAGCCGGCCACGGTGTACAGGTGGTTGGGCAGTGACGGCCCGAGCACGTTGGAGAAGAACATGTCGTTCAGGGTGAAGCGGCTTCCAGCCC
>JAKASY010000551.1 GCA_021817625.1 Bacillota bacterium
CGGTGCGCGAGAAGTAGAGGAAGCGGACGTCCCACGTCCAGGGCACGGTGTAGCGGCGCTCCGGGGCGGACGCCTGCGGCCAGCGCGGCCGCCGCGGCGTCTCTGCCGGCGCGGGCAGAAGCACCCCCAGCGACAGGAGGGCCGGCAGCCAGGTGGTGCCCACCTCCAGCACATCGGGCAGCGCGTCCTGAAGAACGGCGTCGCGCACGCGCGACCAGGCCCGGCTCCAGGCCAGGCTGTGGACCTGGACCGGCGGGTCGGCGCCTTGCGCGTGGATCGCCCGCAGCACCGCGGCGACCAGTGGCCGTTCGGCCCCGAACGGCCGATCCTCCATGACCCAAAGAGCAATCACAGGTTCGCACATTTGCCGCAGCGGCCCCAGTTTCCTACGTTCGTCGCATCGCCCGTGGCCTGTTCTTAAGGTCGCGGACCATCAACTTTAAGGTACGAAAGCGGTTGCAGGCGGGTAGTGTGGGCGCGGAGGGATGGGCCGTCCTGCCGCAATGGGCGGCTCGGCACGCCGCTTCGTACCCGGCGCGACGCGTAACCGGGAGCGGATTGGCGCCTACCTCCGGCCACGTACGCTCCCATACCGACCGGGCCGCGCGCCCGACGCCGGCTGCCGTGCTCGCACAGGCACGGGGCAGCGTCCGGCGAGCGGCGGTTCGGTAAACGCGCCAGGGGCGGGCTCCGGGAAGCCGGTGCCGGAGGTGCGAGTCCCGACCGAGTTTCCACTGGGGAAGGATGGAAGCGATGAAACGACTCATGGCGGCCGTCACCGCTGCCGTCGCGGCCTCGACCCTTTTGATCGTGGGCTCAACGGCCGTCGTCACGGCGGCCCGGCACCACGCGACGATGGGCAGCGCGCCGCTGACCTTCGGCGACCAGGACGGGTCGCCCACCTTCACCGAGGACTTCAACCCGCTGTCCCCCAGCTCCAACGTGCTTGAGGGCTGGTGGTACATGTACGAGCCCTTGATCGCGATCGGCGGCCTGATCGGAAACCAGGTGCCGATGCTCGCCACGAGCCAGAAGTGGACGAACGGCGACAAGACGCTCGTCTTCACGCTGCGCAGTGGCGTCAAGTGGAGCAACGGCAAGCCATTTACCGGCCAGGATGTCGTGTTCACCTTCGACCTGCTCAAGAAGTTCCCGGCCCTCGACACGAACGGGATCTGGAAGCAGGTCACGAGCGTGACGACCTCGGCGAACACCGTGTCATTCAACTTCAAGACGGTGAACATCCCGTTCGGCCAGTTCATCGATGAGCTCCCGATCGTGTACCCGGCGCAGTTCACGGGCGTCAACCCGACCACGTTCACGGACACGAACCCGATCGTCACGGGCCCCTTCGTGGTCGACCAGTTCACGCCGCAGGCCTATACGCTGAAGAAGAATCCGCTGTATTGGGACGCGGCCCAGATCACCGTGCCGATCATCAAGCAGTACGCGCTCTCGAGCAACACGACCTCGGACCTCGAGCTCTCGCAGGGCATGTTCGACCACAGCGTGCTGTTCGAGCCGGGCATTCAGCAGGCGTATGTCGCAAAGAACCCCAAGTACTACCACTACTACTTCCCGCTCGCCTCGCCCGTGGCGATCTACTTCAACCTGACGATGGCGCCGTTCAACAACGCCACCTTCCGCCAGGCGATCGCCTACGCGATCAACAAGCAGCAGATCTACACGAAGGGCGAGTACGGCTACGAGCCGCCGGCCAACCAGTCGCTTCTGCCGCCGGCGCTGTGGTCGAGCTGGCTCGACAAGAGCCTGGCCAAGAAGTACGCGTACAACTACAGCCCGTCCACGGCGCTGAAGCTCCTCGAGTCCATCGGCTACCACAAGAACTCGAGCGGCCAGCTGGTGAACTCGAAGGGCCAGCAGGTCACCTTCACCCTTGAGTGCCCGACCGGCTGGACCGACTGGATCGAGGACATGCAGATCATCCAGCAGGAGCTCGGCCAGATCGGCATCAAGGTGAACACCGAGACGCCGTCCGTGGCGACCGACTACAACGACGTCCAGACGGGCCACTTCCAGGCCGCCCTCGTGTACGGCTGGCAGGAGTTCAACCCGTACTTCGTCTACTACTACATCCTGTCCCAGGCCACGACGGCGCCGGTCGGCAAGGTCGCGGGCTTCAACTCCAACAGCGAGCGCTACAACAACGCCGCGGTCACCAAGCTCATCAACGAGCTTGGCTCCACGGCCAACGTCGCCCGCCAGCACAGCCTCGTGGACCAGATCCAGGCGTACACGTTCAAAGAGGTGCCGATCGTGGCCCTGGTGAGCGCGGCCTCCTGGAACGAGTACCAGACCAACCACTACGTGGGCTGGCCGACGGCCCAGAACCCGTACGCCAACCCGTCGTCGACCTGGCCGAACCCGGAGATCATCCTCCAGCACCTCGTGCCGGCCAAGTAGGCCCGGTCCCGCCAAGCCCCTGTGGGGGAACCGCTTCCAGGCACCCTGCCAGGGTGCCTGGAAGTCCATCGAGAGGGGTGCGCCCATGCGCTACTTCCTGCGTCGCGTCGCCTTCCTGATCGGCACGCTGTGGGTCGCCGTCACGATCAACTTCTTCATCCCCCGCCTCATGCCGGGAAACCCGGTGGAGATGGAGATGGCGCGCTTTCGGTCGCGCGGGCCGATGCCGCCCTCCGCGCTGCATGCGATCCAGGTGATGCTCGGCATCAGCACCGCCCCCCTGCCTGAGCAGTACCTCACCTACCTCGGCGACGTCATCCACTTCCACTTCGGCGTGTCCTACACGTACTTCCCCTACAGCGTCAGCTACATGGTCGGGCACGCGCTGCCGTGGACGCTCGCCCTGGTGGGCGTCTCCACGATCATCAGCTTCATCGTC
>JAKASY010000552.1 GCA_021817625.1 Bacillota bacterium
TCCGATCTGAAGGCGCCGTGCGCCTCGAGGTCGCGCTCGGCCCGGGCCGCGTCGGCGAGGGCGTAGACACGCTCGACGACGGCCTTCACGGCGCCCCTCCCGACCGCGGCCAGCAGCGCCGTAAGCTCGCCCCGCGTCCAGCCGTTCGACCCGATCAGGCTCTGTTCCCGCCAGAACAGGTAGCGGGCGTCCGTGGCGAGGTCGAAGCCCGTGGTGGCGCCGCACGTCACAAGCCGCCCGCCCTTGCCCAGGCAGACCTGGGACTGGGCCCACGTGGCGCGCCCCACGCTGTCCACGACGACGTCGGCGCCGCGCTTTCGCGTGAACTCCCGCACCGTCTTGACCGCGTCGGCCTTCCGGTGGTTGAACACGAGGTCGGCACCCAGGGCCTCGGCCTTGGCTGCCTTCTCGTCGTCGCCCACCGAGATGATCACGCGCGCCCCCGCCATGCGCGCGATCTGCAGGGCGGCCACGCTTACACCGCCCGAGCCCACGATGTACACGGTCTCCATCGGCCTCAGGCCGCCGCGCGTGAGGAGCATCCGCCAGGCCGTGCCGTAGGCGATCGGCAGGGAGGCCGCCTCCACCATGTCGAGCCGCTCCGGCAGTGGCAGCAGGTTTGCCGCGGGCACCCGCACGTACTCGGCGAGGCCGCCGTCCACCTCCTCGCCCAGCGTGGCGCCATGCAGGCAGCGCGGCACCTCGCCGGCCAGGCAGTACTCGCAGCGGCCGCAGCCGAAGGCCGGGTCGACAAGCACACGGTCGCCCGGCCTAACGCCCTCGGCGCCCGGGCCCAGCGCCTCCACCGTGCCGGCCACGTCGCCGCCCGTAATGTGCGGGAGCGGCGTGTGCACCCCCGGCATGCCCTGGCGGACGAAGATGTCGAGGCGGTTCAGGGCGACGGCGCCGACCCGTACCAGCGCCTCGCCCGGGCGCGGCTCGGGCGTCGGGTAGGGACCGAAGTGAAGGACCTCGGGTCCACCGTGCTCGTAGAAGACCACCGCGTTCACGCCCCCGCCCCCTTTTTCCGCCGCCCACCTGCCGTCCGCGAGGCGCCGGAAGCGGCTGGCCACCGTATTCCAGGGTAGCGGATCGCAGGCGATCCCGGCCATCGCCGCAATCCGTGGCCGATCGCCCCGGCGCGGCCTGGCCGCCCGGGACGATTGCGACGGCGCTGCGGCGCAGGTACGCTCGGCCGGGAGGGAGCTGCGTGCGGGTAGGCCTCATCGCCCACGACTCCAAGAAGGACGAGCTCGTCGCCTTCGCCGTGCAGAACCGTGAGCGCCTGGCCCGGCACGACCTCTACGCCACCGGCCACACGGGTCAGCGCATTCGCGACGCGACGGGCCTCGACGTGACGCTCTTCATGTCCGGACCGCTGGGCGGCGACCAGCAGATGGGAAGCCGCATCGCCGAGGGCGGCATCGACGCGCTCTTCTTCCTGCGCGACCCGCTCTTCGCCCACCCGCACGAGCCGGACGTGCACGCGCTCCTGCGCCTGTGCGACGTGCGCAACATACCGGTGGCGACCAACCGCGCCACCGCCGACTGGCTGGTGCAGATGCTCTAGCGGTGCCCGCCCGAGACCGGCCCGGTGGTATCCTTTCTACCAGCAGGGCCGGCGCCGCGGCCCGCGCGCGGGAGGGATTGCGATGCGCGTGTTCTCCGCCGTCCAGCCCAGCGGCCGCCTGCACATCGGCAACTACACCGGCGGCCTCATGCAGTTCGTGCGCCTGGGCGCGGCCTCGGACGGCATCTTCTGCATCGCCGACCTGCACTCGCTCACCACCGCCCAGGGTCCGGCGGAGGTGCGCGCCCACACGCGCGAGGTCGCTGCCCTCTACCTGGCGTCGGGCCTTGACCCGGAGCGCGTCATCCTGTTCGTGCAGTCGCACATCCCGGCCCACGCCCAACTGGCCTGGATCCTCTCCTGCACGGCCCGGGTGGGCGAGCTCATGCGCATGACCCAGTTCAAGGCTAAGCGCGACGAGGCCCAGGGCACGAACGCCGGCCTGTTCGAGTACCCGATCCTGATGGCCGCCGACATCCTCCTCTACAAGGCGACGCACGTACCGGTCGGGGCGGACCAGAAGCAGCACCTGGAGCTCGCCCGCACCCTGGCGCGGCGCTTCAACCAGCGCTACGGCGAGTGCTTCGTCGTGCCCGACCCGCTCATGCCGGAGACGGGGGCGCGCATCATGGCCCTCGACAACCCGGCGGAGAAGATGTCGAAGTCCTCGCCGCGCGACGACAGCCGCCTGAACCTGCTCGACCCGCCGGACGTGCTCAGGCGCAAGATCCGCTCGGCCCTCACGGACTCCTACCAGGGCGTCACCTACGATCCCATGGACCGCCCCGGCCTGGCGAACCTCCTGGCCCTGTACGCGGCCCTGTCGGGCGATACCATGGAGGGCCTGGCGTCGCGCTTCGGCGGCTTCGGGCACGAGGCGTTCAAGCGCTCGCTCGTCGACCTCGTCATCCTCCACCTGGCGCCCATCCAGCGCCGCTACGGGGAGATCACGCGCCACGCCGACTACGTGGACCGCGTTCTGGCCGAAGGCGCGGAGCGCGCGGCGGCGATCGCCGTCCCCACCCTGAGCCAGGTGACGGAGGCGGTGGGCCTTCTTGCCCCCGCCCCCGCCCCCGCCCCCGCCTCGGCCCAGGCCGCCGGAGCCGCCGACCGCACGGCCGGCGCCTGACGGCTGAGACGGGTCAGGCCTCCGCCGCCGCGTCCTTCGCGCTGCCCTGGGCGCGGGCCGCGAGGTGGGCCTCGGCCATCGCCTCGATCGCCCGGCGAAAGGCCGGGTGCTCGTGCTCGAGGGGCTGGACGTGCTCGCCGTGGATGACGCTGTCGCCG
>JAKASY010000553.1 GCA_021817625.1 Bacillota bacterium
CACGCTGTGCGCGGCGCGCGTCGGCGCGTCGAGCTCGCCACTCTGCCACCCGGGCATGTACGACCAGCCCGTGTGGTAGATGGAGCTGCCCATCACCTGCCCGACCGGCTCGAAGCTCAGGCGGCGTCGCGCTCCCTTCCGACAGCCCTCGCCGTGGCGTCAGTCGTTCTCCTCGTCCCAGCGCCGCTGGCTCTCGCGCAGGAAGCGGCGCATGCGCACGCTCTGCCATACGCCGGGGTCGCTGAGCACGCGGCTGCGCACCGCCCAGAGCCAGGTGGCGACGACGTAGGCGGCCACACTGGCCAGAGACAGGGGAGGGAAGGCGCCGGGGAGGAGGGAGGCGCTGACCAGGCCGCCGCCGACCAGGCCTTGGACCCAGGCGAAGAGCGCGCCCAGGATCAGGCCCGTCGCCGCCACGAGCCAATACACGGGCTCGCGCATGCGCGCCGTCGCCCGTTCCAGGCGCAGGTCACCCTCCGCCGCGAAGTCGATCCACGGGTTGAGCACGAGGGGCGCCAGGACGGCGATCACCGTGAAGAACGGGATGATGCGCGACAGCACGAGCGTGGCGATGTAGTACGCGAAGAGGAGCATGTACATGGCGCTCACGTTGTGCGACAGGGTCGGGACGATGTCCGTCGGCCGTAGGCGCCGGCCCGCCGCCGCCTCGCCCGCCCAGCCCACCCACCAGGCGAGGAACGCGGGCGAGAGAAAGCCCTGGACCAGGCCCAGACCGGCGAGCAGCGGCGCGCCGAGCCCCATGTGCGCCACAAGGCCGACGAGCGCCCCGAACGCCAGGGCCACCGCCAGCGGCAGGAGCAGCCACGGGTTGGACCAGACGCCGGCGCTTGCCTCCCGGATCGCCTGCGCCATTCTCACTCGAGCACCCCCGTCCTGTCGGTAGGTACAGCCTGGCGGCGACCCGCCCCGCGACGCGAGCCCGCGCCCGGGGCGCCGCGCGCGCGGCTCCGCGCGGGTTGCGTGGAGCCGCCGGACGGCGTGCCCTCCCACACGACTCGCGCGCCGCCGTCGCTCTGAAGCGTCAGGCGCCCGCTCGCGGCTCGCCCGTCGGGCGTGCGAAAGCCGCGCCGGAGCGGCGTACGGCCGCGCGTGAGCAACGCTGCCACGTCGCTCCACAGCGTCGCGCGACCGGCATGGCGGCGCAAGATCCTCGCACCGCACGTGCCGCCGCACACGTACGCCTGGGCGGTTCGCGCGATCACGCCGCCGCAGCGCGGGCAGGCGGTGGAGGCGGACGCCGCGTGGGTCGCCCCTCGGCCGGCCCGAGCGGCCCGCCGCGCCCCGCCCCGGCCGCTGTCCCTGCGCCGCCGCTCCCGGGGCACAGGGACGGCCTCGCCAGCCGCCGTCGGCGGCAGGAGGGGGGACTCGGCCACGGCCCCCACCACCTCCCGCGCCAGATCCGCGATCGCGGCGCCGAATCGCCCGGGGTCGTCGCTTCCCCGCTCGATCGCCGCCAGGCGCTCCTCCCACCGTGCCGTGAGCGCCGCCGAGCGCAGCAGTGCCGGCGCCGCGCGCACGAGCGCCTCACCGGCCTCCGTCGGGCGCAGGGCGCGCCCCTCGCGCCGCACGTAGCCGCGGCGCACCAGGCTCTCGAGGATCTCCGCGCGCGTCGCGGCCGTGCCCAGGCCCGCGCCCGCCATGGCCTGCCGCAGGGCGCGCTCGTCCAGGCTCTGGCCGGCGCGCTCCATGGCGCGCAGGAGGGACGCGTCCGTATAGCGGGCCGGGGGGCGTGTGACGTGGTCCAGGACGTCGGCCTCGAGGCAGCGGGCGGGCGCGCCCTCCTCCGCCACGAGCAGGCCGGCCGGCAGCCCGGACGCCGGACCGTTGGACGCCCCGGAGGCCGTGCCCCGGCTCGGGGCCCTCCGCTCCTCGGGCGGCTCGATCGCGCGCCAGCCCGGGTGGAGGAGGCTGCGCCCCTCGCTCACGAGCCAGTCCTCGCCGATGACGGTGAGCGCCCGCCTTTTCAAGCACCGGCGCCCAGCGTGATCTGCGCCCTTTCCCTGCCCGGCCCTCTGCCGATCTAGGGCGCGCTCCCGCCCGGCCAGCGCCGCCCCTGGGGGCTTGTCCGTGGGCAGAAGGCCATAGTGGTCGGTGACCTTCGCGCCGTCCACGCAGGGCGCCCGGCGCACATCTATGGCGGGCGCCGGCATGCCCGCCGCCCGCAGGCGCTCGGGCACCGTCGCGGCCAGGGCGGGCGTGAGGTGGCGGCTGTCGGTGCGCGGATAGGAGAGCAGCCCGGCCTCGTACGGGCGCTGGGCGACCTCCAGGGTCTGCCGGGCGGTGAGGCCTAGCGCGCGGTTTGCCGCGCGCTGCAGGTCGTTCAGGTTGTACAGGAGCGGCGGCGGCTCCCGCCGCTCCCGCGCCCCCACGCGCGCGAGCGTGCCATCGCGTCCACGCAGGCGCTCCGCCACCGCCACGGCGTCGGCCCGGTCCGCGAGGCGCCGGCCCGCGGCATCCGCCTCGGGGCTACCCTCGACCTCGCCACCCGAGCGCCGGTCGCCGGGCCACAGCGGAGGCGCGACGCGGCCCTGCCCGACCCACGCGCCGCGGTAACGCACGTCGCTGCCGAGCTGGAGGTCGGCCTGCACCGTCCAGTAGGGCTCGGGCCGGAAGGCGCGGATGGCCTCCTCGCGCTCCGCGAGCAGGGCCAGGGTGGGCGTCTGCACGCGACCCGCGGTGAGCAGGCCCCGACCCGACGGGCGGTGGCGCACGGTGAGGGCGCGCGTGGCGTTCATGCCCACCACCCAGTCCGCCTCGGCGCGGGCGCCGGCGGCCGCCGCGAGCGCGTCGAAGTCGGCGAGCGGGCGCCGCTCCTGCCAGGCACGCCGAGATCGG
>JAKASY010000554.1 GCA_021817625.1 Bacillota bacterium
TTCCATGACCAAGGCCTACCACATTCAGGCCGCACGCACCAGCCCCACCCGCAAATCCGGGCCCCACCTACATCCCGTTGACTTTAGGATCACCCTGGGATGCGCGAACGGCCGCAAAGCCCGGTGCCATGGGCCGAGCGTGGCGCGGCGAACGGCCATTTGAGCCCGTCCATCCGGGGTCGCATAGTGGTGGCGACGAGGCGAGACCGCGTCTCGCACCGAGCGTCGCCGCCTGGGCAGGCGGGCAGCGGGCTGTCATCGAAGCATGGCTTTGGACAAGGCTCAGGTACGCGGCGCGGCGGCGAGCGACGGGAGGGAGATAGAGATGAGCGGTGGGGCAGGGGCCAAGAGCCTCGAGCGGACGGCCGCGGAAGAGGCCGTCGTGGCGCGCCTTCAAGGCAGTGGCGTCGTGGCCATCCTGCGCGCCAAGAGCGAGGAGCGGGCGGCGACGTTGGGCGGCGCGCTCGTGGGTGCCGGGTGCGGGGTGCTCGAGGTGTCGTTCAATACGCCGGAGGCAGCGAGCGTGATCGAGCGCCTGTCCGCCGCCCACCCGCAGACGGTGGTGGGCGCGGGCACGGTGCTCTCGCCGGCGGAGGCCGAGCGGGCCGTGCGGGCGGGCGCGCGCTTCCTCCTGAGCCCGGTCTTCGACCCCGCCGTGGACGCTGCCGCGCGCGACCTCGACTGCCTGTACGTGCCGGGGGTGTTCACGGCGGGCGAGGTGTGGGCGGCGCTCAAGGCGGGCCGTCGCCTGCTCAAGCTGTTCCCGGCCAGCGTACTCGGCGTCGGGGGCATGCACGCCCTCCTCGAGCCGTTTGCCTCGCTCGGGCCGGTCGAGGCGCTTCCGACCGGCGGGCTCGGCATCGCTGACGTGGCCAGCTGGCGGGGCGCGGGCGCCGTCGCGGTCGGCCTGGGCGGCGCGCTCGGCCGGGCGGCGGACCCCGCGGAGGCGATGCGCGAAGCGCTGGCGCGCGCGCGCGTCTGACCGGCCGCGCTGCGGACCGGGCGTTCCTACCGGTTCCTGCTGTCGGTGGCGGGCGCACTGGCCAGCCGGTCGAGAAGGCTCGCGATGGCCGCGTGGCGCCCGCGGTAGCCCGGTATGCCGCCGCCAGCGCGCCGTCGTACGCGCGAGCCAGGGCGTCGATGTAGGCAACCAGGGCGGACCGTTCGCTTGGGTCGAGGCGCCCCAGGCGGAGCTCCTCGGGCAGCGCCTCGTTCTCGCCGAAGCGGTGCACGCTCGTGCCGTGCCGCGCGTCGCGTGCGATCATCTCGACCACCAGGTACTCGCGCAGCACGTCGAGCAGCAGGTGCAGGCCGATGAGGTTGTCCTGGCGCGCGAATTTCTTGATCGAGAGGGCAAGGCTCCACCAGACGCCGTCGACGCGCGCCGCGTACGCCTCGAGCGCGGCCGGCGGCACGGTGCGCGGGAGGACGTCAGCGGGGCGGATGCCGCCCAGCACCACGCGCGACGGTGCGGCGCTGGCCTCGCAGAGCCGCCAGCGCTCGTGGGAGCACACGGACGCGTCCACGAGCTCCACGGCGCCGCCCCGTACGACGATGGCGGCGCGGCACAGGATCGGATCGCCGTCGCCCGTGATCTCGCCGCCCACGACCGTGCCCAGGTCGGCGACCGCGCGCCGGAGGGCCCCCGGGTCCGGCCGGGCGCCCGCCGCCAGCACGACGAGCAGATCGGTGTCGGACCACGCGTCGACCGCCGCCTCGCCCGCGCGTGAGCCTCGAACGACCACGCCGTCGACGGGGCCAAGCGCCCGCGCCAGCGTCGCGGCGGCGCGCGCGACGAAGTCCTCGGAGTCGTCCAAAGGCCGAGCACCCCTCTCCCGTTGCGGCGGGCGATCAGGCCCGACCCAGGCGTCGGCGCACGAAGATGAGCGTCTGGGCCATCTCGGGGATGCGCAGGAGCACGGCGAGGACGCCGAACAGGCCGATGCCCGCGACGAGCCCGACCGCCAGCTGGACCAGCGGCGTCTCGGACGCAAGCAGGTGTCGCACGAGTAGGAGGGCCGCTCCCATGCCCAGGCTGGCCACGAGGGTGCGGAGGAACGAGGCCGCGGTGGCGCTCAGGCCCAGGCGCCGGCGCAGCCTGCGCCGCAGGAGGTAGGTGAGCACCGCGATGTTCACGAATCCGGCCACGCTGTAGGCCAGCGCAAGGCCGATGAGGCCGAAGAAGTGCCAGCCGGCGAAGTTCAGGACGAACGACACCACGAGGTTGATCGCGCTCGCCACCAGGGGCGTGCGGGTGTCCTCGACGGCGAAGAAGCCGCGGCTGACGATCTCGGCTGCCGCGTAGGCGACGATGCCCACGCTGTAGCCGACCATCGCGCGCGCCGTGACCGCCGTGTCGGTGGCGACGAACGCGCCGCGCTGGAAGAGCACCGCCACCACCGGGTCGGCGAGGACGATCAGGCCGACCGAGGCCGGCAGGCTGAGGAAGAGAACGCTTCCCAGGGCGCTGGAGAACAGGCGGCGGTAGGCGGGCCAGTCCTGGCGCAGGGCGACCTGGGAGAGCGGGGGCAGGGCGGCGATGCCGACGGAGATGGCGAGCATGATCGGCACGAGGACCACGCGGCTGGCCAGGGTGAGGGCGTTGATCGACCCCGGCGGCAGGAGCGACGCGAGCACGCTCTGGTTGATGAAGAAGTTGATCTGGACGAAGGACAGGCCGATCATGATCGGCACCGACAGGCGCACGAGGCGGCGCATGCCCTCGTGCCGCCAGTCGAGCGTAAGCGCGTAGCGCGGGCGCAGGCGGGCGACGCCCCACACCTGCACGGCGAAGTTCAGGAAGGCCGCGACCACCGTCGCGATCGCGAACGCCTCGCCCTCCGGCCGGAACACG
>JAKASY010000555.1 GCA_021817625.1 Bacillota bacterium
ATTCGCATGCAGAACGTCGCTCCCAGGCTGGAGCGCACGCCGGGCGCCATCCGCTGGGCCGGGCGCGCGCTCGGGGCCGACAACGACGCCATCTACGGCGCCTGGTTCTCCCCCGACGAGCGCGAGGCGCTCCGGGGCGAGGGCGTCATCTGACCACCGCAGCAGGCACAGGGGGTAAGCGATGCGCACGGTGAGCGGCACGTCCGTCTACTCAACGCCGGAGGAGATCCTCGCTCCCGGGCACACGGCCCTCCTCCTCGTGGACATGCAGAACGACATGTGCCATCCCGACGGCTGGTTCTCGCGCCAGGGACGCGACGGCGCCGCCATCCGGTCCGTCGTCCCTACCCTGGCCCGTCTTCTCGAGGGCGCGCGACGAAGCGGCGTCCTGCCCGTGTTCATCGAGCAGACGACCCTGCCCGAGAACCAGAGCGACCCGCCCGGCTGGCTCTACTTCAAGACGCGCGATGGCCGGGAGCGCACCGACTACACGCTCGAGGGCTCGTGGGGCCAGGCGGTGCTCGACGAGCTCGCCCCCGCGCCCGGCGAGATCGTCGTCAAGAAGAACCGGCCCAGCGCCTTCCACGCCACAAACCTCGACCTCATCCTGCGCGCGCGCGGCATCGAGTCCGTCCTGGTCACGGGCTGCGTCACGCAGGGCTGCGTCCTCGCCACTGCGCTCGGCGCGTCGTTCAGCGGCTACTACACCGTGCTCTGCGCCGACGGCGTGCAGTCCCACAACGCGCGCCAGCACGAGGTGGCGCTCGAGTTCCTCGGCTCGCGCTACGACTTCGTCACCCATCACCAGGCGCTTCGGATCTGGGGAGTCGCGGACGGGTAGCCCCAGACACGCCAGGGGCAGGCGGACCGGACAGGGGGAGAGGGCGATGTACGACCTCACCATCGAAGGTGGCCGAATCGTCACGCCGCACGGCGTCTACGAGGCCAACCTGGGCATCGAGGCGGGCAAGATCGCGACCGTCTCCTCGCACGCCCTGAGGGCGCAGGAGAGCCTCGACGCCACAGGCAAGCTCGTGCTGCCCGGGATGATCGACACCCACATGCACATCGGCTTTCATTCGGAGGACACGGAGTTTTTGACCGAGACGCGGGGGGCCGTCGTCGGCGGGATCACGACGGCGATGATCTACTACCGCCGCCTCACGCCCTACGGCGAGGACCTCGCCGCCTTCATTGAGCGCGGCCGGCGCCAGTCGTACGTGGACTTCGGCGTCCACCTCGGCATCCTCACCGACGAGCACATGCGCGCCGCGTCCGATCTCGCGCGCCAGTTCGGCATCACGTCGTTCAAGATGTACACCTGCTACAAGGACAAGGAGCTCGAGCCGTTCGGCGTGCGCGGCGAGGACGACGGCTTCATGCTCGACGCCTTCTCCCGCCTGGCCGAGATCCCCGGCGCTGTCGTGAACGTGCACAGCGAGAACAACGACATCTACGAGCGCCGCGCCGCCGCCTTGCGGCGAGGCGAGGCCGTCGGCACGCCGCTCGAGCAGTGGTCGTGGGCCCGCCCGCCCCTGGGCGAGGTCGAGGCCGTAGAGCGCGTGGCGCTCTTCGCGCGCGAGGCGGGCGCGGCCGTGTTCATCCCCCACGTGGGCTCGCTTCGGGCGCTCGAGGCCTGCCGCAGCGCGCAGGCGCTGGGAACGAACCTGCGCGTGGAGACCTGCCCCCACTATCTCCTTCTGAGCACGAGCTCCCCCGGCAGCGCCCAGTACGCCAAGGTCAACCCGCCCGTGCGCTCGGAGCGCGACCGCCAGGCGATGGTGGAGGCGCTTGCGCGCGGCCAGTGCGACACGGTGGGCACGGACCACGCCGCCATCTTCCGCGACGGCAAGGCCGACCTCGAGGTGTGGCGCCAAAGGCCAGGGTTTCCCGGCGTGGACGTGCTCCTTCCGGCGCTCATGGAGCTCGTGCACCGGGGCGACCTCCCCCTGGAGCGGGTGGCAGCGCTCCCGGCGAACGCCGCCCGCATCTTCGGGCTCCGGGGCAAGGGCCGCCTCGAGGTCGGCTGCGACGCCGACATCGTCGTCGTCGACCCGGCGCGCTCGCGGCGGGTGGAGGCAGCCACCCTGGCCTCGGCCTCCGATCTGTCCGTCTACGAGGGCATGACGCTCACGGGCTGGCCCACGGCCACACTGGTGCGCGGCCGCCTCACGGCGCTCGCGGGGGAGGTGGTGAGCGAGCAAAGCGGAGCCTACCTGCGCCGCGCCGCCCAGGCATGACCGGCGGTAGCCCGGCGCGACGCGCACTCGAGCCCAGTCCCCAGCGTCCCGACATGACGGCAAAGGGAGCGTAACGATCGATGATGGACAGGAAGGGCTGGGTGAGCGCCCTCGGGGCCGCGCTGGCGCTCTCCTCCACGCTTCTCATGGGCGGCGGGGCCTCCGCCCTTGCCGCCTCGGCCTACACGGGAGCGGTCACGGCCGTCCACGCCGCCGAGAAGCCGATCCAGCTCACGCTGCCGAAGACCAAGGTGGACATGGCGAAGAACCGGGGCAAGAAGATCTGGTACGTGGCGCCCGACATGGAGATCCCGTTCATCGCGCAGATCGCGGGCGGTGTCCAGGCAGCGGCCAAGGCGGCCGGCATGACGGCCATCGTCTGTGACGGCAAGGGCAACGTCAGCACCTTCAACCAGTGCGTGTCCGAGGCCGTGAGCCAGAAGGTGAGCGGCATCATCCTCCAGGGCATCAACCCGGCCCTCGTGAGCGCCCCGCTCAAGCAGGCGGTCAAGGACCACATCCCGGTCATCGACTCGCTCAACGGCGACCCCAGCCAGCCGCTCACGAACGGCGTCCTCGCCCACGTCACGGTCAACTACACGCTCGGC
>JAKASY010000556.1 GCA_021817625.1 Bacillota bacterium
CTCCAGGCACGCCGCACCGCGCTCACGGCCGGCCTCGCGGCGCTCGCTCTGGCCACGGCCGCCCTCGCCCTGCCGCTCGGCGGGACGGCGCTCGTCCTGTGCTACGTGCTCGCCTTCGCCGGCTACCAGCTCGCCACGGTCGCGCTGTCGACGCGGCGCGTGGCCTTGGCGGGCGACGAGGACGTCGGCGAGGTGCTTGGCGCGACCGCCGCGTTCGCCGGCTTGTGCGCGTTTGCCGCGCTGCTTGCGGCGGGCGCCCTTGGCAGCCGCCTGCCGCTCGCGGCCGGGAGCGCCATCGCCGTGGCGACCGCCCTGTGGCAGTCCTGGGGGCGGCCGCTCGCGCGCCTCGGGCCCGCCCTGCGCGAGGCCGCTCCCGCCCGCGAGCCGGCGACGCGCGTCACATCTTGAGCGAGCCGGTAATCGCGCCCTGGATCAGGTAGCGCTGGACGAACACGAAGGCGACGATGAGCGGGAGCGCCACGATGAACACGCCCGCGGCGAGCAGGGTCCACTCGTTCGAGTACTGGCCGTAGAACGCGAACAGGCCGCGCGTGAGCGGGAAGAGGTTGTTCGAGGAGAGAAAGACGACCGGGCCGATGAGGTCGTTCCACACGGCGACGGCCGTGTAGATGCCGACCGTGGCGAGCGCGGGCTTGGCCAGCGGGATGAGGATCTGGAACACGTAGCGCAGGTAGCCGCAGCCGTCGAGCTGGGCCGATTCGTCGAGCTCGCGCGGGATGGACGCGAAGTAGCCGACGAAGAACAGGACGCCCAGCGTGAGGCCCGCCTGCAGGTGCAGCAGGATATAGCCCACGCGGTCGTTGTACAGCCCCAGCGCCTGGGCCTCGATGAACAGCGGGATGAGGCTCACGGGCAGGAAGAAGCCGATGAGGAAGAGGCTGTACATGGCGCCCGTACGCCGGAAGTAGCCGCGTGCGATCGGAAAGGCGATGAACACGGCCATGGCCAGGGACACGACCGTGGCGGAGCCCGAGTAGATGACGGAGTTCAGGAGGTAGGCGGACATCGTGCCCTGCACCCATGCCGTCGGATAGTTGGCGAAGGTCAAGGGGTGCGCGATGGTGAGCGGGTGCGCGAGGAACTGGTGGCTCGACTGCAGCGAAACGTTGAGCAGGTAGGCGAGCGGAAAGATGTACAACGGCAGGCACAGGACGAGGGCGATCGCCAGGTAGCCGGCGCGGGAAAGCGCGCGTCGGCTCACGCGGCCACCTCCCGCCGCCTGAGCCACGCCTGGAGCGGCAGCGCGACCGCCAGCGTGAGGACGAACATGAGCATGCTGATCGCCGCCCCCAGGCCGAGGTCCGACGAGCTCTCAAACGCCGTGTTGAACATGAGCATGCCGAGCGTCATCGTGTTGGCCGCGCCGCCGGTGAGCACGTAGATCGTGTCGTACGTGTTGAGCGATCCCACCACGGCCAGGAGCACGTTGACGGTGACGGCCGGGGCGATCATGCGGTAGGTGATGAGGGAGAACATGCGAAGGCGCCCGGCGCCGTCGAGCGCCGCGGACTCGTAGAGCTCGCGCGGCACCGTGTCCATCGCCGCCATGTACACGACGGTCGTGAACCCCAGGTTCGCCCACACCTGGACGAAGATTACGAGCGGCAGCGCCCACGTGTTCGACCCGAAGAAGGCCGAGCTCGAGTGCCACAGCGCGACGACGGATGCGGCGGGCCCGCCCGACGGGTTGAACATGAGCAGCCACAAGAGGCCGATGATCGTCACACCCAGGACGACGGGCATGAACACGACCGCCCGGAACAGGCCCACGCCGGGGAAGCGGTTGCGCAGGAGGGTTGCGACAGCGAGCCCGGCGGCGTTCTGCACGACGGTCACGGCAGCGCAGAAGATGAGGGTGGTGAGGAGCGAGCCGAACACGCCCGAGTATGAGTCGCCGAGGATCTGCACGTAGTTGGACAAGCCGGTGAACGACACGGGCAGGCCCGGCACGCCGCTGTAGTTCGTGAGGGAGATGCCGAGGGTGCCGACGGCGGGCACGATGGAGAACAGCACGTAGGCGGCCACGCCGGGCAGAAGGCACAGCCACACGATGAGGCGCTGGCGTCCGCGCAGGAAGCCGACGCCGCGCACGGAGCGCACGGCGACGGCCTGCCCGGACAGGGAGGGCCTAGCGATCACGGTCCGGGCCCTCCCCCGCTCCCTCCAGGCGCACACGGGCGTCCCAGGGGAGGAGGCGGCCGTCCGGGCCGAGGGCGACCAGGCGCGCCGGCGCGCCGCCGCGCACGGTGCCGTACGGCAGGAGCCCGAGGGCGCCGGCGGGCGTCGCGCCTGCCATGAGCGACGCAGCGGCGGGCGGCGCCACCTGCCAGGCCACGAGGTTCGCGACGGCCTTCGCCAGCGTGAGCGTGGAGCCGGCGAGGGCGCCCTCCGGCGTGCGCGCGACGCCGCCGACCACGGTGACCCGCCGGCCGGGACCTTCGTACACGCCGTCGCCCACGCCCGTGGCGGCGGTCGAGTCCGTGACCAGGCACATCCTGCCGGGCCCGAGCAGGCGGTAGCTCACGTCGACGATCTCGGGCTCGATGTGCACGCCGTCCGCGATCACCTCGCACGTCACGTCGCGCGCCGCGAACGCCGCGCCCGCAAGACCCGCGCCGCGGTGGGCGAGGCCGGACATGCCGTTCCACAGGTGCGTCACGTGGCGGGCGCCCCAGGCCATGGCGGCCAGCGCGGTCGCCATGGTGGCGTTCGAGTGGCCGAGGGCGACCACGGCGCCGTGGCCCGCCACGACGTCGGCGACCGCGTGGGCGCCCTCCCGCTCCGGCGCGAGCGTGACCTGGCGCACGGTGCCAGATC
>JAKASY010000557.1 GCA_021817625.1 Bacillota bacterium
AGATCTGCCCGGTCGAGGCGTCGGAGGAGATCGCCGCGGGCATCCCGGGCGCGCGCCTCGTGGTGTTCGAGCACAGCGGCCACTCGCCGCAGGTGGAGGAGCCGGAGGCCTACCTCGCCCTCGTGCGGGACTTCCTGGACCAGGTGCTGTAGCCGGCCCTTGCCGAGCACGCCGCTCCGCCACGGCCACAAGCCGGGATGGGGCCCCGAGAGGTGTCCGCCGGCGCCACGGCACGATCAGCGCGCGACCTGGGCCTGGGCCGCCGCACCTGGCCCGTCAAGGGTGGCGAGGAAGCGCGGATCGTCGATCACGACGCCGTCCACTCCCCATCGCACGTTGTTGAGGAAGTCCTCGACCGTCCAGTGGCCGCTCGTGATGACCGTTAGCTCGGCAGCGTGGTACTCGGCGATCTCCGCCTCGGTCACGTCGTCGATGCTGACGAACCGCGTCGGTATGGTACGCGCGATCGCTTCGGGGTCCACGAGGCGGCCGCTGTAGTTCGCGAGCAGGGAGAGCTCGGGCGCGTGAAGGGCCAGGCGCCGCAGCAGCCGGTGGTCGAAGGACGAGACGAGCACGCTGTCCTCCCGGTGGTAGTGGCGCACGATCGCCGCCACGGCCTCTGCGATTCCTTCGTACGCGAAGTTGGCGAACGCGCCCGGTGCCTGCTTGAGCTCGATGTCGACGCCCGTTTCCGGCCGGATCGCTTCGAGGACCTCCTCCAGCCGCGGCATGAAGATGGGACGTCCCTCCGCGTCGTATCCCTGGGGGATGCGCCGCAGGTCCTCCCAGGCCGTCTCCCCCACCAGGATGGCCGCCACCTCGCTCTGCACGTGCGCGATGCGGATCTCGCCGCCCTGCGTGCCGAGGTCGAGCGCGACCGTGAGGCCGCCGCGCGCGAGGACGTCGTACGGCAGGCGCACGCTGCTCTGCACGCCGCCTTGGCCGACGACGACCTGGCGCCGCCCCGGGTAGATCCACGGATCGTGCGTCACGACGGCCACGCCGTCGCGGCTAAGGTGCACGTCGAGCTCGACGCCATCCGCACCCATGGCCTCCGCGGCAAGAAAGCCGGGGATCGTGTTCTCGGGCGCCTCCATCATGGCGCCGCGGTGAGAGAAGACATACGGCCGGCCTCGGCCGGGGCGGACGTCGAACACGCTCGCGCACCTCCTGGCGTGACCTATAAGCCGTCGCGGCGCCGCGTGTGCCCGCGTATGCCCGCCGACTCGCCCCCATTGTCCGCGCCGCAGGTTACGGCGAGATGAAGAACGCACTGCCAAGGCTGAGGCCCACCGAGCCTTGCGGCCGTGGCACGAGCTGCTCTCCTCGCGCCGCCCCGGCCAGGGTTGTTGCGGCGGCGGGGCCATCGACCCGGCGGACGCATCCATCGCACGAGAGCGGCCCGATGGGGGTCGGCAGGCCGCTCGCTCCACCTTGCCAGCGCGCTCCGCGCGGCGGACGCCCGCCACGATGGCGACCCCAGGGGGCTCACCGCCGGCTGAACGACGCCGAGTCGTTATGCGCCCCGTCGTTCCGCCCGTGTCGGCCAACCCTGGCGGGTCAGCACGCGTCGGGCCTGCGCAGGGCTTGCTCACCGTGGGCAAGCCGTGTGCATACCCTGGCCTGGCGCCACCCATGTCCATGAGGGGGAAGCGCCGTGTGCCGGGGCCACAGGCGCTCCGGCGAGCCGTGTCGCCACTCGTGAACGAGCCGCACCTGCCCGCCGACCGCGCCTTAACGCCCGCTTAACAGCGACCGCCTACCGTCCCTGGTAGGCACGGGGCGATGCGGGGGCGGCCAAGCCCCTGGGAGGGCGAGCGATGATCCGCGCGGTCATGGTGGACTCGGGCGAGGTCCTTCTCCGCATGATGCCGTGGGAGGAGAGGCTGCGCAGGGCGCTTCGGCCCTGGCGCGAGGTCGATGCGAGCCGGGTCGCCCGGGCGGCTTCGGCGGCGCGGGACTGGGCGGCCCTGGCCCAGCCGGTTGACCTCCTCGCCAGCTGGGCGGACGAAGACGACTATGCCCTCGCGCTCGCCGAGGTCGTGGCGGAGTCCCTCGCGCTGCCCGGTCTCGACGCCCGGTACGTGCGCGAGACCTGCCACTACCTGAACGCGTGCCATGCGTATGCGGACGCGCGTGAGGCGCTTGGGGTCCTGCGCGGGATGGGCTTTTGGCTCGGCGTCATATCGGACGCCCCGCCCTCGATGCGCGCCGCCCTGGCGCGCCACGGGCTCATGCCCCTCGTCGACCACGTCACGCTGTCAAGCGACGTGGGGCACATGAAGCCCGAGGCCGAGATCTTCCGCGCCGCGCTCGCCGCGGCGGGCGTGGCCGCAGAGGAGGCCGTGTTCGTGGACGACACCCCGGAGAACGTGGACGGGGCGCACGCCCTCGGCTTCGCGCAGGCGTACGTGATCGATCGGGACGGCCAGGCCGCCGCGCGCCGCGACCGGCTTCCCGACCTCTCTGCCCTGCCCGCGCTCCTCGCACCCCACGCGCCGGCCCTGCGAGCCGGCGCGCGCGTGCCAGAGGTCGGGCCAGGGACCCCCGGCGCGTAGGCTCGGGGCCGGGCGCAAGCTCCGCGGCGGCCGCAGGGCCCCCGGCCCAACCCCGGGCCGTGCGTCCGGCCGGCGCCGCGTCGCCTCGCCGCGCGCTATCGGCATTGGCTGCGGAGGACAGCGCAGCGACCGCGCCGCCGTGGAGGCGATTCGTGCGCCTTCACTTTGCACCGGACTGCGCAAGCTAGGAGCGTCGGGCGCTGACTGGTCAGGAATTGAACACACAATTACGGTACGAATCCATGTATCGACACAACGCGGCACGCATCTCGGCCAAAAC
>JAKASY010000558.1 GCA_021817625.1 Bacillota bacterium
TCTATGGCGAGGCCGGCGTCGCCGTGCAAGAGCCCGACGCGGTCGCGCGTGTCCATCGGGTGCATCTCGAGCTCGGCGATGCGGATCATGCTGCGCGGCCCGAAGTAGCGGCTCTTGCCGTCGTGCTCGCGCAGCACGTGGCACACGTTCTGGCACAGGAAGCACTCGATGCACTCGCGGAACTCCTGTATGCGGTCGACGTCCTGCTGGTAGAGGGTGAACGGCGCCGGCGCCGCGGGCTTGAAGGGCGGGATGCGCTTTTGCACTTCGTAGTTCCACGAGACGTCCGTGACGAGGTCCTTGATCAGGGGGAATGTGTGCATCGGCCGCACGTGCACGACCTCGCCCGCGTAGTCGTCCAGGCGAGTCTTGCACATCAGCTTGGGCTCCCCGTTGACCTCGCCGCTGCACGACCCGCAGTGCGCCGCCTTGCAGTTCCAGCGCACGGCGAGGTCGGGCGCATAGTGCGACTGGACATAGTGCACCGCATCCAGGACGACCATGCCGGGCGTGAGGGGCACCTCGTAGGTGACCTCCCGCCCGCCGCTCTTGTCGCCGCGGAACACGCTTAGCGTGATGGTCTCGTCGTCAGGCATGGGCCGCGCCCCCCTTCTCGGCCTGCGCCCGGGCCAGGCCCGGCGCCTGGCCGAGCTCGAACAGCTGTGCCAGGTGGGACGGCATGGCGGGCACGGGGTCCGTGCGCATGTGGTAGCCGTCCGGGTCCATCCATTGCACGAAGTTCACGCGGTACTCGGCGTCGTTCTCTTCCGGATAGTCCGTGCGCCACTGCGCGCCACGGCTCTCCTTGCGGGCGATGGCGCCGCGCACGATCGCCTCGCACAGGTCGAGCATGTTGTGCACGTCGAGGGCCGTGTGCCAGCCCGGGTTGAAGCTGCGGGACCCCGACACGGCCATGCTCTTCGCGCGCTCCTTGAGGGCGATGAGCTTCTCGAGGCCGGCCTCGAGCGTGGGGCCGTCGCGGGCGATGCCGACGTGCTCCGCCATAACCGCCTGCAGGGCTTCGTGCATAAGGTAGGGGTTCTCGCCCTCGCTGCGCCCGAGGGGGGCGAGCACGCGGTCGAGCTCGGCCTTGACCTGCGCATCGTCGACGGTCGGCTCGGCGCGTCCGGCGGCGAAGGCGGCCGCGGCGGCGCCCGCGCGCCGCCCGAACACGAGCAGGTCGCCCAGGGAGTTGCCGCCGAGGCGGTTCGCGCCGTGCAGGCCGCTCGCGCACTCGCCGGCCGCGAACAGGCCCGGGACGTTCGTGGCGCCCGTCTCCGGGTCGACCTTGATGCCGCCCATCGTGTAGTGGATCGTTGGCCCGACCTCGAACCTCTCCTTGGTGATGTCGACGTCGGCGAGGGCGCGGAACTGTTCGTACATGCCCGGCAGCTTGCGCTTGACGAACGCCGCGCCCTTGTGCGTGATGTCGAGCCAGGCGCCGCCGTGCGGCGTGCCGCGGCCCGCCTGGACCTCCTTCCAGATCGACCGCGCCACCACGTCGCGCGAGCTGAGCTCCTTGCGCTGCGGGTCGTACTCGAGCATGAAGCGCTCGTTCTTGGAGTTGAAGAGGAGGCCGCCCTCGCCGCGCACGCCCTCCGTCACGAGGATGCCGCGCACGCCGGGCGGCCAGACCATGCCTGTGGGGTGGAACTGGACCATCTCCATGTCGAGCATCTCGGCGCCGGCGCGCATGGCGAGGGCCGCGCCGTCGCCGGTGCTCTCCCAGGAGTTGGACGTGACCTTGTACAGCTTGCCCCAGCCGCCGGTGGCGACGACGATCGCGCGCGCACGAAACAGGGCGAAGCGACCGTCGTCGCGGTAGTAGGCGAGAAGGCCCGATGCGCCACTCTTGTCGCGCATGAGCCCGGTCGCGGTGATCTCCTGATAGATGTCGACGCCCTGGGTGAACACGACGCGCTGCTGGAGCGTGCGCAGGAGCTCCTTTCCGGTGCGGTCGCCGACGTGCGCGAGGCGGCGGAAGGTGTGCGCGCCGAACGGGCGCTGCATGATCTTGCCGTCGGGCGTGCGGTCGAACACCGCGCCCCACTGCTCGAGCTCGATGACCCGGTCCGGCACCTCCTTGGCGTACACCTCGACCGTCCGGTAGTGGTTGATGAAGTGGCCGCTGCGCATCGTGTCATAGAAGTGCGTCTCCCAGCCGTCCAAGGGGTCGACGTTGCCAAGCGAGGCGGCGATGCCGCCCTCGGCCATGACGGTGTGCGCCTTGCCCAGGAGCGACTTGCCGAGGAGCGCGACGCGCGCGCCGCCGCTCGCGGCCTCGATCGCCGCGCGCAGCCCGGCGCCGCCCGCGCCGAGGACGAGCACGTCGTAGTCGTGGCGCTCCATGACGTCGGCGCTCATCGGATGAACCTCGGGTCGGCGAACGCGCCGCTGATTAGGAGGCGGATGTAGAGGTCGGTGCCCCACACCGTGAACATGGAGATCCACGCCCAGCTGCCGTGGCGCTGGTTCCACTGCGAGACCACGTGCCACAGCCGGTAAAGGAGGGTCGGTCGGCCCCCTGCGGTGAAGCGGTCGCGGCCGCCGCCGATCATGTGGCGAAAGGCGTGGCACGAGAAGCTGTACAGCGTGAGGCAGACCACGTTCACGAGCATGATGAGCGAGCCCAGGCCGACGCCGAAGCCTGCGTGCGGGAAGAAGAAGGCTGAGATCGCGTCCTTCCAGAGGAAGACCAGGACGACGAACACGAGATACCAGGCGTAGCGGTGCAGGTTGTTGGCCGACCACGGAAGGCGGCTCTCGCCCTCGTAGCGGCCCCGGTGCTCGGCCACGGCGCAGGCCCACGGGTCACGGAAGAAGCCGCGGAAGTATT
>JAKASY010000559.1 GCA_021817625.1 Bacillota bacterium
GGTGCCCACACGAGCTCGAGGCCGGCGAGGGCCAGGGCGATCGCAAGCGGCCACATTCCGTGCGCGCGCGCCCACCCGCCCGCTCCGGCCGCAGGGCCGAACCCGCCCAACTTCCAGGCCGCGGCGGCCGCGCCAAGCGTCCAGAGAAGCGGCAGGACCTCCAGCGGCACGGGCGGTCTCAGGCCGTCCAGCTTGGGCAGGAACGGGGCGTGGCCGAAGCGCCGCAGGAGAAGGTTCCACAGCGCGAACGGGAGGACGCGCCGCAGGTAGGCGACGACCGAGCCTGCGACGCCGCCGACGAGCACGAGCGCCACCGCCGCCGCGAGCAGGCCGTCAAGCCGGGGCCCGCCGGCCAGGGCCACGACCGTACCCCAGGCTCCGGCCGCGAGCATCGCCGACGCCCAGCGCGCCGCCCAGGCAGCGGGGTCGCGCGCAGTGCCACGCCGCCGGCGGTAGGCGCGCTCCAGCCCGACCAGCCTTACGCTCACGGCCGTCGCCGAGGCCAGCGCCCCTGCGAGAACAAGCGCAGCGGAAGACGCGCCTGCGCCCCACGCCGCCGCAAGCGCGCCCGCCGCAGCCAAGAGCACCGGCCCGAGGCGCTGGGAGACCGTTGGCAGGGGTGGGCAGCGGGCGAACATCGGGAAGAGCTGTCCGCTCACGGCGAGCAGCAGGGGGACGAAGGCCGCGGCCGCCGCGAGCACAAGGTGGAGCGCGAGGGGCGGCGCACCGGGCGCGAGGCCCGCGTAGCGCAGGCCGGTCACAAGGCCTGCGGCAAGGGTGGCAAGGAGGCCGCACAGGCCAAGCGCCATGCCCACGCGCAGGTCGAGGGAGGATCGCGGCCGGGCAAAGGCGCGCGCCGCCACCTCGGCGCACACGATCAGGGCGACGAGCGCGACCGTCGCCCCGCCCGCCGCAATGAGCGGCCCGGGATGGGCAAGGCCGGCCGCGACGCCGACGCCGCCCGCCCAGGCCAGCGGCAGGAGCCACGACGAGCGCATCGCGGCAGCGGGCGACGCGACGGCCGCCGAGAGCTGGGTCGCCGCCGCCAGCGCCACCGGCGCGAGAAAGCCAAGGGTCAAGAGGTGCAGCGCCGTGAGCGCCGCCGGCGTCGGCTGCCAGGGCGACGGCCCGCCGCGCAAGGCCACAAGCGCGGCCAGGGCCAGAAGGCTCGTCGCGCTCAGGGACAGGGTAAGAACAACGCCCAGGCCGCGCGGCGCCCGCTCGGGTCGGACCGGCAGGATCGCCCGCCTCACGCGCCGTCTACCGGTCGCCGCCGCTCAGGCGTGGGCACGGGGCCGGTAGCTGCCGACCGGTGACGGGCGCAGGGCGATGGCCCAGCGGTTCCACGAGCCGATGGCGATGACCGCCGCCGTCAGGGCCACCACGCCCTGCTCGCCAAACGTCGCAAGCGCCCGCTCGTAGAGGGCGTCGGGCACCCCACCCTCGATGCGCGCCACGGCCTCGGCCCACTCGAGGGCGACGCGCTCCTCGGACGTGTAGACGGGCGCCTCGCGCCAGGCCGTGAGCAGGTACAGCCGCTGCTCGTCCTCACCCGCCGCGCGCGCGTCCTTGGTGTGCATGTCGAGGCAATAGGCGCAGCCGTTGAGCTGCGACACGCGCATGCGCACAAGCTCCAGCAGGGCGCGGGGCAGGTCCGAGCCCGCCACGTAGCCCTCGAGGTCCCGCATGGCCGCCATCGCCTGAGGTGCGACCTGGCCCCAGGCCAGCCGCGTGCGCGTGGTGCCCTCGCTCTCGCTCATCCTTCGCTCCCTCCTTGCCTTCCCTCTCCGGTCGGGGCGCCGCCCCCGCCGCCCTCGCCCGCCCCGGGCGATGCGCCCCTGAGGCGCGCACGCGCCTCGCCGGGCAGGAAGCTCTCGACCAGCGGGTACTGCATGTGCGGGCGGTAGCCCGCGCCGTACGCCTCGATCTCGGGCCGCTCGGTCAGGCGGTCGATGCCGTAGGCGAGCTCGCCCTCGCGGCCGAAGGTCGCGAGGTCGTACTCGCGCGTCATGACGATCGCCTCCTCGGGGCACGCGTCGACGCAAAAGCCGCAAAAGATGCAGCGGGACAGGTCGATCTCGTAGCGCGCAGCGACCTTCTCGATGCCGCGGTCGGCCAGCTCCGCCGCCTCGATCGTGATGCACTCCGCCGGACAGGCCGTGGCGCACAGGTAGCAGGCCACGCACTTGAGCGCGCCGTCCGCGCGCAGCGTGAGCACGTGCACGCCGCGAAACCGCCGCGAGTAGGGCTTGCGCTGCTCTGGGTACTGGATGGTCACCTGGTCCTTGACGGGCAAACCGCGCACCATGTTCTTGAGCGTCACCGCCATGCCCGACAGCGTGCCCTCGAACACGTGCCCCTGCGCCTCGGCGCGGGCGGTGACGTCAACGACCGGCAAATCCCTCTTGGCCATAGCGCATCCTCCCCTCCGGTGGATAGACGTCGGCGCGGCGGCTGGCCAGGGTGGCGTAGCTCAGGCCCCGGTAGGCCGCCACCTCGGCCGCGATCTCTTCGAAGATGGCCGCCGGCGTCTGCGGCGCGACCACCTGCATGCGCGCGGACAGGAGCCCCGTGAGCGCCGCGGCCGCCGTGCGCGCCGCGCCCGGCGGCGGCAAGGCGGTGGCGCAGTGCTGGACGGTGCCGGCAAAGTTCGTGTACGTCCCCTCCTCCTCGGCCCACGCGGCCACCGGCAGGACGACCGTCGCCGCGCGCTGCCAGTCCGCCTCGTGGGTCGCAAGGACCACGCTGCGCGCGCTCTTCTCGACCAGGGAGGCGAGCAGGGCCAGCCGCTCCGGCGGCTCCGGACCAACGGTGGGCGGGTAGTAGAGAGA
>JAKASY010000006.1 GCA_021817625.1 Bacillota bacterium
CCGATCTCCGCTTTCCCGCCGGCCCGCCATCGGCGACGTGATCGAGGCCGCGCACGGCACCGGCGGGCGCCTCACGCGCGACCTCGTGGAGGGCGTGTTCGTGCCCGCGTTCTCGAACCCCGCCCTCGACCGCCTCACCGACCAGGCCGTCGTGGACCTTCCCCGTGCGGGGCGGCTTGCGTTCACGACCGACGCCTACGTGGTGCGGCCCTTCCGCTTCCCCGGCGGCACGATCGGCGACCTCGCGGTGAACGGCACGGTGAACGACCTGCTCATGGGCGGCGCCACGCCGCTCTACCTGAGCGCCGCCTTCATCCTGGTGGAGGGCCTTCGGACCGCGGACCTACGCGCCGTCGTCGAGGCCATGGCGAAGGCGGCGCGCCGCGCGCGCGTCCTTGTGGTCACGGGCGACACGAAGGTCGTAGACGGCCGGTCGGAGGATGGCATGTTCGTCACGACGAGCGGCGTCGGCCTCGTGCCCGAGGGCATCGACTGGCGGCCGGAGCGCATCCGGCCCGGCGACCGGGTGATCCTCTCCGGCACCATCGCCGACCACGGCGCGAGCGTCATGGCGAGCCGGTTCGAGATCGCGCTCGAGAGCGAGATCCGGAGCGACAGCCAGAGCCTGCGCGACGCCGTGCTGGCGGTGCGCGACCTCCCGGGGGTGCGCTGCATGCGTGACCCGACCCGCGGCGGCCTCGCCACCACCGCGGCGGAGCTCTCCGCCCAGAGCGGGCTCGACCTGCGCCTCAACGAGGTGGACATCCCCATCCGCGAGGACGTGCGCGGCATGTGCGAGATCCTCGGCATCGACCCCCTCTACGTGGCGAGCGAGGGGAAGCTCGTCGCCGTCGTGGCGCCGGGCGACGCCGACGAGGCGGTTCGACGCCTGAGGCGGGTGCCCGAGACGAGCGGGGCGCGCATCGTGGGCGAGGTGGTCGACGAGCTCCCCGGCCACGCCACGCTGCTCACGACCCTTGGCGCGGTGCGCCTGCTCGACCTCCTGCCGGTCGAGCAGCTGCCGCGGATCTGCTGAGGTGCACGAGCTCGGCCTGGCCCAGGAGGTGGTGCGCGTGGTGGAGGCGGCGGCGGCGCGGGCGGGTGCGCGCCGCGTGCTCTCCGTGCGCGTGCGGGCCGGCCGGCTTATGCAGGTGGAGCCGGACACCCTCACCTTCCTCCTCGCGGTCGTCGGCCGCGCCTCCCCCGTCGCCCAGGACGCCTCCTTCCGCCTGGAGATCGTGCCGGTGCGCCTCGCCTGCCGGCGATGCGGCCACGCCTGGGAGATGGGCGACTGGGCGTTCGCCTGCCCGCGCTGCGGGTCGACCGCGCTCGACACCCTGAGCGGCGACGGCCTGGAGGTGGTCGACATGGAGGTGGACATGAACGATGCACGTGGACATCCGTGAGAGTGTGCTCCGGGCGAACGACGAGATCGCCGCCGATCTCCGGCGGGACTTCGCGCGCCGCGGCGTGACGGTGCTCAACCTGATCGGCTCGCCCGGCTCGGGCAAGACCGCGCTCCTCGAGCGCACGCTCTCGGGCCTCGCGGGCCGGGTGCGGGCGGCCGTCCTGGTCGGCGACGTGGAGACGGACGCGGACGCCCGTCGCCTCGCCGCGTGCGGCGTCCCGGTGCATCAGATCGTCACGGCCGGCACCTGCCATCTCGAGGCGCACGCCGTGGCGCGCCACCTGGCCGCGGTGGACGGGCCGGACCCGGAGGTGCTCCTGATCGAGAACGTAGGCAACCTCGTCTGCCCGGCCTCGTTCGACCTGGGCGAGGACGGCAAGGTGGTCGTCCTGAGCGTGACCGAGGGCGAGGACAAGCCGCACAAGTACCCGGCCGTGTTCCACCGCGCGATCGCCGCCGTCATTACGAAGGTCGACCTCCTGCCCCATCTCGACTATGACCTCGACGCGACGCGGGACGGGCTCCGGCGGCTGAGCCCGCAGGCGGCGGTGTTCGAGCTCTCGGCCCGGACCGGTGAGGGGCTCGACCCGTGGCTTGGGTGGCTGGAGGGGCGGGTGCGGGCCAAGCGCGAGGCAGCCAGGCGGGCCAGGGCGTGACGCCTGCAGTCCCGCCGGGCACGAGCGAGGCGGCCGCGGCGCTGCGTCCCCTGGGCGACGCGCGGGCGAGCGTCGCCCTCGACGTGTGGGGCACGGTGCAGGGGGTCGGCTTTCGGCCGCACGTGCACCGCCTGGCATCGTCGCTTGGCCTGCGGGGCTTCGTGCGAAACCGCGGCGCCTACGTGGAGATCGCGGCGGAGGGCGCCGCGCCGGCGCTCGCCACGTTCATCGGCCGCCTCGCGGCCGAAGCGCCGCCGGCGGCGCGGGTCGAGGGGCTCGCGTGCCGCGTCGGGCCGCCGGCGGGCCTCGGCGCCTTCGCCATCGCCGCGTCCGACGCGGACACTGACCGCCCGGCCATGGCCATCCCGCCCGACCTGGGGCTCTGCGCCGACTGCCGCCGCGACATGGCCGAGCCCGGTGGGCGCTACGAAGGCTATCCCTTCACCTCGTGCACCCAGTGCGGCCCGCGCTACACGATCGCCCGCCGCCTGCCGTTCGACCGCGCCACGACGGCCATGGACGCCTTCCCGATGTGCCCGGACTGCCGGGCCGAGTACGACGCTCCCGCCTCGCGCCGCTTCCACGCGCAGGCCACCGCCTGCGCGCGCTGCGGGCCGCGCCTCCTGTGGCTCGCGCCCGACGGGCGACCGGGGCCGGAGGGGGAGGAGGCGCTCGCGCGCGCGCACGCGGCCCTGCGCGCGGGCGCCATCGTCGCCGTCATGGGCGTGGGCGGCGTCCACCTGGCCGTGAACGCGCTGGACGACGAGGCGGTGCGCCGCCTGCGCGAGCGCAAGCGCCGTCCCGCGCGGCCGCTCGCCGTGCTCATGGATGAGGGCGAGGTGGAGCACCGCTGCGTGCTGGCGGAGGAGGAGTGGGCGCTCCTGCGCTCGAGCGCGCGTCCCATCGTGCTCCTGAGGCGCCGGCCGGGGAGCCCCCTCGCCCCGTCGGTCGCCCCGGGCATGGCCCGCCTTGGCGTGATGCTCCCCTACACGGGCGTCCATGTCCGCCTCCTCGCCGAGCCTACCCTGCGCGCCCTCGTCATGACGAGCGGCAACATGAGCGGCGACCCCCTCGCCTACACGCGCGAGGGCGCACTTTCGGACCTCGGGCCGCTGGTCGACGGCCTGCTCGTGCACGACCGCGAGATCCTCCGTCCGACGGACGACTCGGTCGTGCGCCTCGACGACCGCCGGCCGGTCGTCCTCCGACGCGCGCGCGGCTATGTGCCCGAGCCGATCCCCCTCACTGGCGCCGACCCGGGACTCACCGCCCTGGCGGTGGGCGGCGACCTGAAGAACGCCTTCGCGCTCCTGCGCGACGCCCGGATCTGGCTCGCCCCCCACGTCGGCGACCTGGAGAACGCGCGCACCCTCGACCTGTTCGAGCGCCAGGTGGCGTGGCAGTCGGACCTCCTGGGCGTGCGCCCCGACGTCGTCGTGCACGACATGCACCCCGGCTACGCGAGCGTCGCCTACGCCCTGCGCCGGCCCGAGCCCCATCTCGCTGTGCAGCACCATCACGCGCACATGGCGGCGTGCCTGCTGGAGCACGGTGTCGAGCGGCCCGCCCTCGGGGTCATCCTGGACGGTACGGGCTTCGGCGAGGACGGCACGATCTGGGGCGGCGAGTTCCTGCTGGGCGATCGGGCGCAGGTCCGCCGCGTCGGCCACCTGCGGACGCTGCGCCTGGTGGGCGGCGACGAGGCCACGCGCGAGCCGTGGCGCCTCGCCCTGGGCTACCTCTGGGAGGCCGGTCTCTGGGCGCGCGCCGGCGAGTGGGCACGCGCCCGCCTCGACGTGGCGCCGGCCCGCGCGGACATGCTTCGGCGCGTGCTCGAGAGCCGCTTTCCCGGCCACCGCTCGACCAGCGCGGGCCGCCTCTTCGACGCCGCCGGCGCGCTGGTCACGGGCCAGGCCACGGCGACCTTCGAGGCGGAGCTGCCCATGCGCCTCGAGGCCCTGGTCGAACCAGCGATCGAGGGGGCCTACCCCCTTTCCCTGGCCCAGGGCATGGACGGCCTGAGCGTGGACTTCGCGCCCGCGCTCGAGGCGCTCGTGCGCGACCTGCGGGCCGGCGAGGCCCAGGCAGCCACCGCGACGCGCTTTCACCGCGGCTTCGCGCGCGCCATGGCGGCCGCTGCCATCGCGCTGACGCGACGATTCGGGGTGACGGACGTCGCCCTTGGCGGCGGCGTCTGGCAGAACGAGTGGCTCCTCCGATGGTTCCTCGCCGAGACGGCGGAGGCGCCCTTCGCCGTGCACGTGCCCCGGCGCCTCCCCCCGGGCGACGGCGGCCTGGCGGTCGGGCAGCTGGCGGTCCTCGCCGCGCGGGCGGCGGCCGGAGCTCAGAGCTCCGCGGCCACCGCGTCCGCGTACGCCTCGAGCCTGGCGGCGAGCGCTGGGGAGAGCGTGTCGCGGTAGGCGAGCGACGCCGGCTCAATGCCGAACACAACCACCTCGTCAGCGCTGAGCCCGAGGCGCTCGGCCAGCGACAGCACGGCCATCACGTCGCCGCCGTGCATGCTCAGCGCTGGCACGGGCTTGCGCGTGCGCACGCTCTCGGGCGTGAAGCGGGCGATCGCCCCCGGGGCGCGGCCCATGCGCGCGCAGTCCACGATGACGGCCTTGCGCGCCCCGGCGAGGGCATCGATCAGGCGCATGCCGCCGGTGCCCAGGTCCAGGTAGGCAACAGGCCCCGGGCCGGCGACGCCGACCTGCGCGCCCGCGCGGCGCGCGAGCGCCTCGACCACGCGCACGCCCACCCCCTCGTCGCCGCGCAGCGGATTGCCCAGGCCGGCCACGACCGTCCGGGCGGGCGCTGGGCCCGCCGCTCCCGGCACCCGGCCGGCAGCCCGCCTAGCGTGCGAGGAGACCGTCATACAGGCGCGCCGGCGTGAGCGGCAGGTCCCGCACGCGCACGCCCGTGGCGGCGGCGACCGCGTTCGCCAGGGCAGCGGCGACGGGCACCGCGCCCGGCTCGCCCACACCGCTCGAGGGGCGGTCGGCGCGGTCGAGGAAGCGGACCGCCACGGCCTCCGGCGCGTCGCGCGCCGTGGCGATCGGGTAGTCGCGCCAGCCGTGCGCGGTCACGCGCCCGCCCTCGACGCGGCACTCCTCGAACAGCGCCCAGCTCAGCGCCTGCACGATGCCGCCCTCGATCTGGCTGCGCGCGCCCGCCGGGTCCACGAGGCGTCCCGCGTCCACCGCCGCGAACACGCGCGGCACGCGCACCTTGCCCCCGCCCGTCACGACGACCTCCACCACCTCCGCCACGTAGGTGCCGTGGTAGATGGCGGCCGCGAGGCCGAAGGCCCGCCCCTCCGCCTGTGGGCGCCGCGGCCAGTCCGCGAGCGCGGCCACGGCCTCCAGCACGGCCGTGAGGCGCGCGTCCGACACGTGCTCCAGACGGAACGCCAGGGGATCGCGCGTCGCGGCGAGCGCGAGCTCGTCCATGAACGATTCGATGGCGAACACGTTGGGCGCCGCCCCGAGCGAGCGCAGCGCGCCCGTGTCGACGCCGTCCGGCTCGATCTGCAGCACGACCTCGCTCGGGCCCAGCTCGTAAGGCGGCACGCTGGCGCGGCCGGCGGTGGCCGCCGCGGCTTCCGGCCGCGCCGCGCCGCCGCCGGCCACGAACGACTGGGTGCGCAGGCGCGCGCGCCAGGCCCCGACCCGACCGCGCTCGCTCAGGGCGGCCTCGAGCAGGGCGTCCAGGGACGGCCGCACGGCGGCGCGCTGAAACTCGTCGGCCCGCGTCCACTCCACGAGCACGGGCCGTCCCGCCGCGCGCGACAGGCGCACGGCGTCCACCGCCGCCCTGTCCCATCCGCCCCCGCCGTACATGCCGCTCATCTGCTGGGGGTGGACGCGCACGCGCTCGGGCGCGAGGCCCAGCAGGCGGGCGACGCTGTCGCGCAGGGGGAAGGGCCGCTGGGTGGCGACGTACAGGTCCGCCCCGTCGGGCCGAACGTCGGCGACCGCGGCGCTGGGCAGGATGGAGGCGTGGGCGATGTGCGGCAGGCGGTAGCGCGCGCTCAGAAGGCGGGCGCCCGCGGCCAGGGCGTCATCCACGCCACGGTCCCGGCGCACGGCCACCTCGACCGGCGCCGCGTCCGCGCCGGGCAGCGCCTGCCACTCGGCGCGGATCGCCGCCGTCGCCCGTTCGGCCTGCTCCCGGCGCTCCGCCAGGACGCCGACGAAGTCACCGTCCCGCACGACGGCCACCACGCCGGGCATGCCGTCGATCGCGCGCGTGTCCAGCGCCGCAAGGCGCGCGCCGGGCCAGGGCGGCGCCACGGCGTGGCCGCGCACCATGCGCGGCAGCCGCACGTCGTGGGGGAAGCGCGCCGCGCCGCGCACGAGTGCCTCCGCCTCGATCCGCCGCGCGCCCCACGGCGCGTCCGGTCCCGGCGCGAAGGCGAGCGCACCATCCGGGGGAACGGGCCCGGCAAGCGGCGCGCCGGCCGCCAGTTCGCCGTACCGCGCCGACCGCCCGTCCGGCGCCCAGAGCGCGCCGTCGCGCGCCTCGAGCGCATCGGCGCGCACGCCGAGCGCGGCGGCGGCCCGCTCGCGCAGGAGGGCGAAGGCATAGGCGGCCGCCGCCCTCAGGCGCGCCCCATCCACAGCCGTCGACGTGCTGCCGAACGTGCCGCCGTCCCAGGGCGCGCTCTCGGTCTCGCCGAGCACCACCTCGACGGCCTCGGGCGGCAGGTACAGCTCGTGCGCGACGATACGCCGAAAGCCGGTGCGGATGCCCTGGCCGAACTCCACCTTGCCGGAGCGCGCCACCACCCGGCCGTCGGCGCCGATGGCGATGCGGGCCTCCAGGCGCTCGGGCGGCCGCTCGGCCCACGCGGCGCTCACCGCCCGACCTCCACCACGGCCTCGACCACCCGGCCGTACACGCCGCAGCGGCAGAGGTGGCCGTCGAGGGCGGCGAGGATGTCGTCGCGGCCCGGATGGGGGCTCGCCGTCAGGAGGCCCGCGGCGGCCATCAGCATGCCGCCCGTGCATGCGCCGCACTGCATCGCGTCGGCCGCCACGAACGCCGCCTGCAGCCTACTCAGGCGTCCGTCCTCGGCCAGCCCCTCGACGGTCACGACTGCGTGCCCGACCGCCTCCTCCGCGGGCAGGGTGCAGGAAGGGGTGGCCACGCCGTCGACCAGGACCGTGCACGCCCCGCACGCGCCGTGCGCGCAGGCGAGGTGCGTGCCCGTCAGGCCGAGGTCGTCGCGCAGCGCGGCCGTAAGGCTCGTCCCCTCCGGCACGTCCAGGACGCGCTCGACGCCGTTCACGAGGAGCGAAAGCTGCATGTCCTCCCGCCTCCCCCGAGCGCCCCGGTCCCTGCCGGTCCGCCGGCGCTCGGCACGAGCGTATCGAGGCTAGGACGCGCCCTGTAAGGGTCAAACGGTCCGCGGCCGGGAGGCCATCGGCCCGCGTCCTAGGTGAACGCCTCGGCCAGGCTGGACGCGGTGCCCTGACGGCTCCCGATGGGCGCAAGGCCATACCGGTCCTGGATGAGGCGCAGCACGGAGACATGCTCGTAGGTGCCATGGTCCACCCGACCGGGCGCCGGCAGGAGCGGCGACAGGACGACCGCGGGCACCCGCATGCCCAGGCCGAGCGCGTCCACCTGCGGCGGCGGGGCGTGGTCGTAGAAGCCGCCGCACTCGTCGTACGTCCACACGACGACCGACCCCGACCACACGGGGCTCGCGCGCACGGCTTCGACGGCCGCCTCGACGTAGCGCATGCCGGCCCGAACGCTGAACGGCGGGTGCTCCGACTCGGCCGCCGTGGGCGAGAGGAACGCCACCTCGGGCAGCGCGCCCTGGCGCACGTCCTCGAAGTAGCGTCCCAGGGGCACGATGCGCTGGCGCAGGGCAGGGTCGCGGGCAAAGCGCGGAAACCACAGCAGCGGGCAGAACAGGAGCAGGCGCGCGATGCCGTCGAAGTGGTCGATCTCGTCGCCGACGTAGTAGCGCCAGGTGATGCCCCGGGCCTGGAGCTGGTCGAACAGGGTCTCCTGCTCGAGCCGCACGCGCCCGAGCACCACGTCGTGCAGGCTCGGGTCGTCCCGCATGCCTGCCGACGTGCCGCTCACAAGGTAGAGCCGATTCGGCAGGGTCGGTCCCATGACCGACGAGAAGTACCGGTCGAGGACCACGCCCTCGCGCGCGAGCCGCCAGTAGTACGGTAGGTCGGCCTCGGTGTAGTAGCCCATCGCCACCCGCCCGCTCACGCGCGCGAAGCCGTCCATGCGACCGCCGTCGTAGGCCTCGTGCATGGCGGCGAACGAGTGGTCTGGGGACGCCGGGCCGCCCTCGTCGTAGCGCCGCAGGCGATAGGGCGCGACCGGCCGGCCGTCGCGTCCCGGCAGCGCCCGGGGGGTGCGGCGGGCCAGACCGTCTGCGCCCGGAAACCAGCCGAAGTAGTGGTCGAACGAGCGGTTCTCCTGCACGAGCACGACGAGGTGGCGGACCCTGGCCAGTGCCTGCGGCGTGTGTCGCTCCCGCGTCTCAGCCACGCGCCCGCCCCCTTGGCCCCCGTGGGGCATCGTCTGGGCGCAGGCTATGCGTCGACGGCGGCGATCGGAGGCTTGACAGGCGTAATGAGTCAGATCGTCGGCATCGCCCTCCTCCGGCGCGTGGTCCGAATCGAGCCCCTGGCCTCCAGCGACCCCGAGCGCCTGGCGCGCGCGGTCGGTCCGACGCTCGAGCGGTACCTCACGGGTCCGCTCTCTGGCTCCTGAGTGATCGCCCCCCGCCCCCGCCGCGCGGATCCGGGCCAGAGCCCAGCCGTCCGCTCCCAGCGCGAGCGCCGAGCAGCACGGCGGTCAGGCGCCCATCTGCCGTGTTCACCAAGCGCCAACCTCCGCCCGCCAGGCCGGCGGGGTGCGTCAAGGCTCCGTAGGCGCGCCCCGGCTAGGGAGCGTCGCCCCTGGCGGGTCGCCACCGGGCAGCACCCGCGCCGACCGGCCGGAAGGTGGTCCGCCGCGCGCTGTCGTATGCCCCGGCAGCATGCGGCGCGGGCGAGGGGTGGGCGCGACGGAGCCAACGCCGGTACTCGTGACGGTGGACGTGCAGACGGGAATGGACTCCCCGTACTGGGGGAGGCGCAACAACGCCCAGGCCGAGGCGAACATGGCGCGTCTGCACGCCGCCTTTCGGCGCGAGGGCCAGCCGCTCGTGCACGTGCGGCACAGCTCGCGCAACCCTTCTTCCCCGCTGGCGCCGGGCTCGCCCGGTGTGGCGTTCAAGCGCGAGGTCATGCCCGCCGCCGGCGAGGTCGTCCTCACCAAGAACGTGAACAGTGCCTTCATCGGCACCGACCTCGAGCGCATCCTCCGCGACCTCGGCGCCGCGCCTGTCGTCGTCATCGGCCTCACCACGTGCCACTGCGTGAGCTCGACGATCCGTATGGCCGCGAACCTCGGCTTCGACGTCGTGGCGGTGGAGGACGCCATGGCCGAGTTCGACCTGCCGGGCCGCGACGGCGCCGTGGTGCGGGCGGAGGTCGCCCACGAGGCCGAGCTCGCCGCCCTGCGCGGCGAGTTTGCGCGCATTGTCACGACGAGCGAGCTTCTCGCCGAGCTGTAGAGGGCGGCGCGCACAGGGGGCCGTATTTCGGCGTCGGCGCGCTCCGAAGGGTGCGCGCAGCCCTACGGCGAATCACGACCCTCAGCACGGGGCCGGCCGAGCGCACAGGCGCGGACCCTGACGGCGGCCTCGATGGAAAGGGCGATGGCGCGCGGCAGCAGGCGTGACACGGACCGGCCCGGTGGGCGCGATGGGCGCGATGGCCGGCGTGAGCACGGGAGTCGCGGGCGCGTAGGACGCCCTACGCACGGGGGCTGAGGCTGAGACGCCGGGAGCGGCGGTTGCCGCGTCGTGGCTTGGGGCGGCACGGACCGGGCGGCGAAGCGGCGGCTTGCGCCGCCTGAGGGCGGTCGCCGACCTGGCCACGGGGCCAGGCCGGGAAGCAGCAGAGCGACGACCGCCGCACGGGCGCATCGGTCTCTAGAACACGCATAGGCGGGGCGGCGCAGGGCGCGTCGCCCGGGGCGGCGCAGGGCGCGTCGCCGCGGCAGTGGGGCGCTCATGCGGGAGCGGCCGGTCGCCGGCCGCCTCCCTCGCCGCGTGCCCCGGAGACGCGCGCGGCGGCACATAGCGCATGCCCATTGCTGCCCGAGGGAGGTGCCCCTCGTGACGCCCTTCTGGCTCGCCTGCCTGTCGTACCTCGGGCTGGCGCTTCCGGGCGCGACGCTCGGACTCCTTTGTCCCTCCATGCGCCAGAGCCTGCACGCGCCGCTCTCCGCCCTCGCCTTCTTCCTGGCCTCCGGCACGGTGGCGTCCGTCCTCTCCAGCGCGGCCACGGGGCGTACCCTGTCGCGCCTCGGCGCCGGGTGGCTCGTCGCCCGCGGCACGGAAGCGGTCGCCCCGGCGCTCCTGCTCGAGGCGGCAGCGCCGGCGCTCTGGGTGCTCGTCGCCGGCGCCGCCCTGTTCAGCCTCGGCTTCGGTGCCGTCGACACCGCGCTCAACGCGCACGCGGCCGTGCGCTTCAACGCGCGCCAGGTCAACTGGATGCACGCCAGCTACGGGCTGGGTGCCACCATCGGCCCCCTTGCCGTGACGGCCCTTCTCGTCCGTGGTGTCAGCTGGCGGTGGACCTACGCCGCCTTTGGCGCGCTCGCCCTCGCCCTTGCCGCCCCGCTCGCCCGGCTGCGGCACGGCTGGGCACGCGGCGCGGCCGTGCCGGCTACGGAGGCGCCCTCTCTCCTCCCGCCGGCGCGGCCGCCCGGCCGTCGGCACGGCACCGGGTCACGGTCGCCCTGGCGCGGGGACGCTTGGCGGGCGGCAAGCGCCTGGCCGGCGCCCGGCGGCACAAGTGCCAGGAGGAGGGCAACACCGAGCAGGGCGACCGCGGTCTTGGGTCGCACGGACGCGCCTCCTTTCGACCGGCACTGATCAGCAAGGCCAGGCCCTCATCCGGGCGGGGACGCTGAGACGCGCGGGCAGTTGGGCTCCGGCACGGGAACGGAGCGGGACGAGCCCGCCCCCGGCGTCGGCGGAGCCAGGCAGGGGCCTAGGGAGGACTGGGCGAGCAGCGCGCCGCCGGGCGAGAAGCGGTAGGCGACACGGGCACGGTACGGCGTCGCACACGCGCTACACACATCGTTCAGGGGGAACTGGAGGATCAGGCGCTCGCCACCTCCCGCAAGCGGCCGCGCCGCCTCCACGAACGGGGGGAGCAGCTGGTAGGCGAGGCCCGTCCGCCCCGAGGGCAGACGGTAGGCTCGGCGCAGCCGGGCGTACGCCGACCCGCGCAGGGAGGGCGGCGGCACAGCCGCGTACCGGGGCAACCCGTTGAGCAGGGCGGCCTCGAAGCAGCCGCAGTCCATCGGCAGCGCGGTGAGGGTATAGCCCACGGCCACCACGCCGGCACTCACCAGGCCTATGAGGTACGTGCCATGCGCCGCGAAGAAGGCGATCGCGGCAGCCGACGCGCCGTGCGCCCGCATGAACCGCTCGAGGCAGGGCTTCGCCTGGGCGGCGTCGGGCGGCGGCCTGCGGGAAAAGACGCATGCCCGGGCGGCCGCCATCTGGCCGGTGCGCCAAAGCGGCCACACACTGGCCTGGCCGACGCGCGCCGGCGACGACCGGGAGGCGCGCGGCGCACCGCGCCCACCTTGCGTCCCCTCGCGACGCCCGTCGGAGCCGCCCGCCGCAGCGCTCTGTCCGGCAGGCCGGGCGCCGACGCGGAAAGCGGGGCTGCCCGCGACGCCTGAGACCAGAACGGTCCCACGGCCGGGGGTCGCCGCGGCGGCGGCTACGCCGCCTGTCGCAGCCGGCGCGAGCAGGAGGCCGGCGAGTGCTGCTGCGCCGACCGCCTTGGCCAGGCCAGCCGACGCTGCCGGAGGTAGCGTCTTCGCCATCGGGTTCCCCTCCCAAGACCGGGTCCCGGGCGTCGGGCTCGGCGCAGGTGCCTTACGGACCGCTCAAGGGGCACATCCGATGCGCGGGAGATGTCGCTGCCACGCTGGCACACGCCAACACCGCCGTCAAGCCGGTCGATACGCGGCGGCGGCGCCTCGCTGCAAACCAAAGAACCGTCTACGGGGCGCGCAGGAAGGCGCGCACCGGCGCCCCTTCCGACCCCGCCAGGCGGAGGGGGAGGCACACGAGCTCGTAGCGCCCGCCCTTCACCTCCCCGAGCCAGCAGTTCTCAAGGATCAGGACGCCACTACCCAGGAGGGTCCGATGCACGGGATAGCCCGGCGCGCGATCCTCCTCCACGGACAGGTAGTCGATCCCGACCGCCCGCACGCCGCGGTCGACGAGCCACCCGGCGGCGTCGGGCGCGAGGCACGTGTAGTCCTTCGTGTAGGCGGTCGCGCGCAGGAGGCGGCGGCTCGAGTTTTGCGTCCGAAACAGCACGATGGGCGCGGCCATGTCGTCCGCACGGGCCGCCAGGTCGCGGGCCGTGAGACATCGGGCCGTGACGTCGCTCGCATCCACCACGCACGCCGGCCCGCACAGGGCGTCGACCGCGAGCATGTCAACGGTTGCGCCGCCAGGGACGAAGTGCGCCGGGGTATCCACGTGCATGCCGGCATGGCAGCTGAGCGCCAGGCGGTGCGACGTGAACGGATCCCCGCGCTCCAGGAGCGCCTTCACGGAAAGAGCGGGCGCGGGCTCACCCGGGTAGCAGAGCGTGTCGGGCCCAAGCGGCAGAGATATGTCCCACACGGGCACGGCGGGGCCTCCTCATCAAGTGCTCGCCGGGCGGGGAGACGGGAGCGGGGCGCCCAACGGCCTTCCTACGCTTGCGTGGCATGTGCTCACTGCGCGACTCGCCGTCTCCGCCCGCACGCGCTCCACGGCAAGGCGCGCCGCGGTCGCGATGGCGCGGCCCGATACCAGCTCCGTGCGGGAGCCGTCGCCCGGATCACCCCGGGTGAGGACGGCCACCGCGTAGCGGCTGCCGTCCGGGTGCTCGGCGACGCCGGCGTCGCTCCAGACGCTGGCGAGCGTGCCGGTCTTGTGCGCAAGCCCGCCGCGGACCGATCGCGGAAAGGCGGCGGGCAGTCCGTTGCTCGTCGCGCAGGCGCGCAGCAGCTGGCGCATCTCCCCGCACAGCTCGGCGGGCGCCGCCTGGTCGCGCCAGATCTGGCCGAGCAGGTCGGTGACCTCCCTTGCCGTCGTTCGCCAGGGGGCAGTCGCCGGCTGCAGGTCCGGGTCGGTGCGCAGAAGCGGGAGGGCCTGCTCGACCGTCTCGACCCCCGCCATGCGCTCGGCCGCCCGCCGGTACATCTCGGCGATCGGGATCTCGAGGGTCGTGGCGCGCAGGCCGAGCTCGCGCACCGTCGCGGTCACGCGCCCGGGCGGGACGAGGCGGAGGATCACGTCGGTGGCGTGGTTGTCGCTCACCGCGATCATGAGCAGCGCGAGGTCGCGCGCAGCGACAGGTCGACGGCGTGGGCCATCACGGACAGCCCGGTCGGTCCGGGCGTGCGACCGGCGGCCGGCACGCGTACGCGCTCGTCCAGCCGATGCTCGCCCGCCGCGACCGCGCGCATGAGGGCGACCAGGATGGCGACCTTGCCCACCGACGCGCTGGGCCAGAGGTCATCCGGATGGTAGCCCGCCTCGACCCCCCGGTCGAGGTCGACGGCGTGAACCGATCCCCGCAGGTTGGCCGCTCGGGAAGCGCGCCTCACCGCCGCCGTCCAGCCAGGCCGCCAGGCGCCCGCGGGGGCGGT
>JAKASY010000560.1 GCA_021817625.1 Bacillota bacterium
GGCAAAGACGGGGTCGCGGTCGCACCAGACAAAGCGGGCGCCCCGCCCCAGGCGGGCGAGTGCTGTTAGGAGGGCCGGCACGTCCCGCAGGAGGTCGGGGCCGAAGCGCCACAGCGCCTCCGCCCGCGCGAGGGAGGCGGAGAGCGCCTGCCACGCCGCGTCCGGCACGCGCTCCGGGCGCGCGCACAGGAAGGCCAGCGCGTCGCGCACGCGCTCCGGACGGCGTGCCAGGGCGCGCGCCGCCATGGCCTTTGGCCAAGGCAGGGCGGGTACGGGATCGGTCGCGGGTGGGACGACGCCGAGCGGGCAGACGAACGTGAGCGATGCCACCGGCAGCGGTCCGAGGCGCTCCAGGGCGACAGCCAGGAGCGGGGCCGCGTAGGCGTGCGCGGCGATGTGAAGCGGCCCAGGCGTCTCTCCGGCAACGCCCCGGACGGCCGGCGCCAGGAGGTCCGCCGCGGCCGCGGCCGTCGCGTCTGCGGGCGCGTCGGACGCGCCGTGGCCGGGGAGGTCGAGGGCGTAGACGGTGTGCTCCGGGGCGAGAGCGCCGGCCACGGCCGACCAGGCATCGGCCGCCTGGCCTAGGCTGTGGAGAAGCAGGAGGGCGGACCCGTCCGGCCTGCCCGGCCAGGTCAGGCGCCCGACGCGACCATGAGCGGTCGGGATGGAGCCCGCGTCGGCCCGAGCGGTCATCGCCGTCCCCCTCCCGGGCCGCCTTGGCGCCCTCTCGATCGCTATGCCCGCGGCGGCGCGGGCATGTCCGGCGCTTGGACGGGAGCGGCCCCACCCGCCTGGCTCGCGGCCATGGGCCCAATCCTGGTGAGCGCCGGCCCGGTGCTGGTCGGTCAGGCGCTCGCCTTAGGGCCCTCGCGTAGCCGTGCTGGCCTATTGCCCTGGGCGCGCTCGAGCGCGGCGTGGACCAGGTCGACGCCGACCGCCGCCTGCGCAAAGAGCGCACGGCGCGCAAGCGCGAGCGCGACCGCCGGGGCGATGGTGGCGAACGTGGTGCCCAACCATGGTGTGCATCCGGCCGCGGCGGCGGCGGACGGGAGGCGCGGGCATGCGCTACCGCCCCTATGTCCGCTGCCCGCCGTAGTGCGCACCGTGGACGGAGTGCGGGAGACGCGGGTGCCGACGGCCCTTGAGGCCGTCCTGACGGAGGTTGCCGCGGTGTCGTGCCACCAGGTCTTCCAGCTCTCGCTCAAGGTCAGCTCGCCCTACGTTCGGATCGACTACGTGGACGAGGGCGCCGACGCGCCGGGCCTTGGCTGTAAGCGCGACGTCCTCCGGCAGGCGGCGGCCGCCGCGCGCGCCGCCAACCTGACGCCGATCTGGGCCACGCTCAGGCCGACGTCGGCGCGCTCGTCATACGCCCACCTGCGGCCGCCCATGAGCGCCCGCTCGGCGCCTGGGTGCGCGACGCCGACGAACAGTGGCTGGTCGTGCCGGCCGAGCGCGGCAGGGAGGCGGCCCGCCGCGCCCCACGCGCACCGCCCGACCTCGCGCCGCCGCGTTGCACGGTCGCAGGCGCGGCGGCCACGTCGCGCTGCGCCTCCCCTTTCGCAGCGATGCCCGCGAGGCTGGAACCGCGGGCCCCCGGCCTTCGTAGCCTGGGACATCCGAGCGACGGAGGCGGAGCGATGGAACTGCCCCTCACCCCCCTTGCCCTGGTGGAGCGCGGCGTCCTGGCCTTTCCCGACCGCACCGCGGTCGTCGGCGACCGCTTCTCGTGGACCTACGCCGAGCTCTCCAGCCGCCTTTGCCGGCTGGCCGGCGCCATGGCAACCCTCGGCATCGGGGCGGGCGAGCGCGTGGCCCTCCTCGCGCCCAACACGGCCCAGGCCTTCGAGTGCTACAGCGGCGTGCCGCTCTCAGGCGCCGTCCTCGTGCCGCTCAACACGCGCCTCTCGGCCGACGAGTACGCCTACATTCTGGACCACAGCGAGAGTCGGGCGCTGGTGGTGGACGCCTCCCTGCTGGACGCGGTCGAGCCGGCCCTGGCGGCCCTCGCCCGGCCGCTCCACGTGGTGGTGCAGGGGAGCGTCGTACCGCCTCCCGGCACACTCGGCTACGACGACCTCCTCGATGGTGCGCCGGCCGTCCCGCTCGCAAGCGAAGCGGTCGACGAGCGCGCGACGATCACGCTCAACTACACGAGCGGCACGACCGCCCGCCCCAAGGGCGTCGCGGTCAGCCACCGCGGCGCCTGCCTGAATGCGGTCAACATGGTCCTGGCCATGCGCCTTGTGCGCGAGGACGTGCACCTCCATGTGGCACCGATGTTTCATGCCAACGGCTGGGGCTTTGTGTGGGCGACGCTGGCGGTCGTGGCAGTCAACGTGCCGCTCCCCCGCGTCACCGGCGCGGGCGTCCTCGACCGCGTGGAGCGCTTCGGCGTGAGCCACCTGTGCGCGGCGCCGACCGTGCTGCGCATGATCCTGCGCGACGCAGCGCGGCGCTCCGGCCCGGTGCGGAGCACGGTGCGCCTGGCCACCGCAGGCGGCCCGCCGTCGGCCGCCACCCTGCGCCAGATCGAGGAGCTCCTGGGCTGGCGCGTCACCCACCTCTACGGACTGACGGAGACCACGGCGTTCGCCACGTACTGCGAGGAGCCCCTTGCCCTGGCGGCCATGCCGCTCGAGGCGAGGGCGCGCTTCAAGGCGCGCCAGGGCATCCCCCTTCTCCTGTCCGGCAAGGTGCGCGTGGAGCGGCCGGATGGCGAGGAGGTGCGCCCCGACGCCTTGGAGATGGGCGAGGTCGCCGTGCGTGGCAACGTCGTGATGAGCGGCTACCATCGCGACCCCGACGCCACCGCCCTCGCCT
>JAKASY010000561.1 GCA_021817625.1 Bacillota bacterium
CGTGCCGACGCCCTGGCTCTGCACGCCCAGCACGTGGCTCGTGCCGAGCTCCCCGGCAAGGTAGGGGTCTTCCGAGAAGTACTCGAAGTTGCGTCCACAAAGCGGCGAGCGCTTGATGTTCACGCCCGGGCCGAGGAGGATCTGGACGTCCTCGGCCAGGCACTCCTCGCCCAGCGCCCGGCCCACGCCCTCGACCAGCGCGCGGTCCCAAGACGACGCCAGCGCCGCCGCTGTGGGAAAGCACGTGCTGGGCACGCTCGAGCGGGAGAACTGCATGGCCTGCGTCTGCTTGCGCAGGCCATGCGGCCCGTCGGCCATCATGACCGACGGGATGCCGAGCCGTTCCACCCCCTTCGTGTGCCACAGGTCCAGGCCCGAGCAGAGGCTGGCCTTCTCCTCGAGCGTCATCTGGCCGATCAGTTCCCGCACACGCTCCACGTTCGCGGCGCCCCCCAAGCTGCCCACGCGCGGCGGGCGGCGGCAGCGCAGCGCCGTCGCCCGGCCGAGGGCGAAGGATCCGACGTCCCGATCGTGGCGTGAGCGCCGCCGACCGTCAACGCGTCGGCGCCGTGGGGCGCATTGTGCGCAGGGCCCGCCGCCATGGTCGCAAAGGCGCGCCGCCACTGGTCGAGCGGCTCACCGGAGCCGTAGCGCCGGATGCGCCGGCGCCGATTCTTAAGGCCGGTCTTAAGGCGCAGGGCTCACGATGCGGGTGCCGGTGCGCCCGACGCTGCCGCGGGCGCCGGCTCCGCAGCCTCCTCCTGCCGCGTCGGCTCGCGCCCGACGGCCAGGGCGTGAGCGAACATCTGCAGGTAGAGCGGGATGCCCACGAGGATCAGGCCGCCCTCCTGGAGGGCGTCGGACTGGATCGCGCCGGCGGTCGGTCCGGCGCTGCCGTCCGCGATCACGGTCGAGCCGCAGACGATGAGCAGGTAGCCCAGGTACAGGAGCACCCGGCTCGAGCGCGGCACCGCGCGCGACCCCCGGTTGAGCAGTCCGCCGCTCGCGGCCACCTCGTGGCCGATGCCGATGGCCAGTAGGATCGCCTCGCCGGCGAGCGCCCCGTGCGCCAAGTGCTCGAGGCCCGTGAGGATGCTCCAAAGGCCGAGGACGAGGCTCATGCCGACGAGCCAGAACAGGATGAGCATGAGGCGGGCCGTCGTGAGGTCCTTGCGCACGACAAGCCAGGCGCCGTAGGCGAGCGCGCTCAGGACGACCGCCTCGTCGAGGCCGCGCGCGTCGATCGGCCACCGCCAGCCCGCGAGCAGTCCAAGCGGCCCGCCGACGCGCACGGTGATGACGTTCGACATATTCCACAGGCCGAAGATGATGAGGAACACCGCGGCCTGGGCGAGGGCGTGCACGCGCCACGCGCGCGCGGCCACGACCACGCCGGCGACGAGCGATGCGGCCGCCGCGTCCGCCCAGATCCGGCCCAGGCCCCCCGAGCCGAAGATCGCGCCCAGAACCAAGAGCGCCGCAAGCGCCGGCATGAGCTCGGGTGGTCGCTCCTCCTCCGGGCCGAGATGGCGGCTTAGGAGAAGCGCCGCGGCAAGCACCGGCAGCGCTAGGAGGAAGCTCGCCGACGGCGCGTGCTCCACCGCCAGGAGTACGACGATCTTGGCGACGACCACAGCGCCGGTCACCGCGGCGAGAAGCGGCAGCCCGACCCGTCCGTGCGTGTGCAGGAGCGCGAGGCGCACGCCGTGCAGGGCCGTCTGCCCGAGGTCGTAGCCGCTGTAGAAGATGACGGGAACGAGCAGCAGGTAGGCGACGACCGTCTCGTTCAGCAGGGTCAGGGCGTAGATGGCGGCCCCCGAGCGCAGCATGAGGGCGAAGATCGCGCTCACGCCGACCGCCGCGATCGAGCGCGCCAGGGCCGGCGACGGCGGCCGCCACGCGGTCGCCACAAGGTACGCCGCCAACGCTGCGGTGACGAGCATCGTCGGGCCCGCGCCCGGCGCGGCGGTGAACACGAATGCGAGAAGGGCCACGGCCACGGGCAGGCGCACCCGCATGCCGCCAAGCGACGCGCCGGCGACCAGGTAGCACCAGCCGGCCGCCTGCAGCACGCTCGCGATCACGAGCACCAGGACCGGCACGCGGATCTGCGCCACGAGCGCCGGCATCGCGACTGCCCGCATGTGCGCTAGCGGCAGCACGAGGACCAGCAGGCCGAGGATCGCCGCCCCCGCGCCCGCGATCGCCAGAAGACGCGTCGCGCCGTCGAGGGTGCCAAAGCGCACTAGGCGGCCCGAGTAGCGAAGCCAGTAGGGCGGCGCCTCCGGGAGGAACGCCTGCAGGCTCTCGGGCCCGGGCCCCGCGCCCGTCTCGTCGCCGCTCACCGTGCGACGCCCCCGGTGCGGTCGACGGGCGCCAGCGTCGCATCCGGTGCGGCCTCCTGGCGATGCGCGGCCAGGATCAGACGGCGCAGGACCACAACGTCCACGGCGACGATGATCGGCAAGAGGATGAGGGAGGCGAGGCCTTGGGTGAGGTCCCAGGCCGAGTGCATGGCCGCGACCAACACGAACATGAGGACCAGGCGCGCATCCACGCGCAGACGACCGCCCGCCGCCTCGCGCCAGGCCACGCCGGCGATCATCGCCGTCCAGGCGCCGTGCATGAACGGCGCGAGCAGCGACCGCAGCCAGAACACCAGCCACAGGTCGCCTGTGCCGGCACGCTCGAACAGCGCCACGGCGCCCGCCAGGGAGTGCGGCGCGGCGCCCACGACCGCGGCCAGGCCCGCCGTGGTGTATGCGTTGAAGAAGTAGCCCAGGCTCTCCGACGCGGCAAAGCCCATGCCCGCGGCGGAGATC
>JAKASY010000562.1 GCA_021817625.1 Bacillota bacterium
CGCCTACCAGATGGACATGTGGTTCACCGGCTTCGGCCCCACGCCGTACTACACGTGGGAGCCGGTGCTCGACAGCGTGAACTACGCGGCCGAGGGCAAGACCGCGAACAATGACTTCGAGCGCTGGAACAACGCCCCGACGACGAAGCTCCTCGACCAGTACACGGCGACGTCGAACCCCGCCCAGGAGCACTACATCATCGACCAGCTGCAGGGCGTGATCGCCAAGGACCTTCCGGTCATCCCGCTCGTGTACGCGGCCGACTGGGATGAGTACCGCACAAACCAGTTCGTCGGCTGGCCGACGCCGCAGAACCCCTACGCCAACCCGGCGCCGGCGGACGCGCCGTACAACGAGCCGGTCGTGATCAACATCCACGAGAAGTAGCCGACCCTCCGCGCCCACCCCAGGGCGCCCGAACCAAGCCTCGGTCGACCTCACTCGCTGGGGTCGACCGGGCCGTAGGAGGGGCAAAGAGTGACCTATCTGCAGCGGCGCGCCGCCTTCTACCTGTTCGCCCTCTGGGCGGCGATCACGCTCAACTTCCTTCTGCCGCACCTGATGCCGGGAAACCCCGCCGAGCTGATCGTGGCCAAGTTCCGCGGCAAGCTGTCGCCGGCCGCCCTGTTCGCCTTCGAGAAGGGCATGGGCATCAACGTGCACGCCACCCTCTGGCAGAACTACCTGACCTACCTGAACTCCCTCATCCACCTGCAGTGGGGCATCTCGTACGCGTTCTACCCGGCGACGGTCGCCAATGTGATCGGCAACGCCCTGCCGTGGACGATCGGCCTGGTCGGGGTATCGACGATCATCGGCTTCGTCCTGGGCACCTACCTCGGCATCCTCACCGCCTGGCAGCGGGGCAGGCTCGCCGATAGCGTCCTGCCCGTCATGTTCACGTTCATCAACACCTTCCCGTACTTCTTCAGCGCGCTGCTCGTCCTGTACGTGTTCGCCTTCCAGTTCGGCTGGTTCCCGACCAGCCAGGCCTTCTCGTCGACGACGGAGAGCCTCTCGTGGCACTTCGCGCTCGACGTGGCGCACCACGCCGTCCTGCCCGCCTTCACCCTGGTCGTGAGCGCGCTCGGCGGCTGGCTCCTGGGCATGCGCAACAACATGATCTCCACGCTCTCGGCCGACTACGTGGTGCTGGCCGAGGCCAAGGGCCTGCCCGACCGGGAGATCATGTGGCGCTACGCGGCGCGAAACGCCATGCTGCCGAACCTCACCTCGTTCGCCCTGTCGCTCGCGTTCATCGTGTCCGGTGCGATCCTGGTCGAGGTCGTCTTCTCCTATCCGGGCGTCGGCAACCTCCTGCTCACGGCCGTGAGCTCGGAGGACTACCCGCTCGCCCAGACCCTGCTCCTGATCATCGCGCTGGTCGTCCTCCTGGCGAACTTCGCCGCCGACATCCTCTACGGCTACCTCGATCCCCGCGCACGCACCGGAGGTGAGCGCACGTGAGCGCCCTGCCCGAGGCCCCGATCGCCGACGCGGCCGCCGTCCCCGCCGGGCGCCGCGTCCGCGCCGCCGGCTTCTTCCAACTCCTGCTTCGCAACCCCAAGGCGGTCGCCGGCCTCGTCATCGTCGCCTTCTTCGTGTTCATGGCCTTGGCGGCGCCGCTCCTCGGCCGGGACGGCCCGCAGGCCATGCTGTTCGCCCCCAACCAGCCGCCGAGCCCCGGCCACCTGCTCGGCACGAACGAGCTTGGCGAGGACCTTTGGTCGCAGCTCGTCTGGGGCGCGCGCACCTCGCTTGCCATCGGCATCGTCGCGGGCGGGCTGACCACCGCGGCGTCGGTCGTCATCGGCCTCCTGAGCGGCTTCATCGGCGGCGTCGTGGACGAGGTGCTGCAGCTCCTGACGAACGTCTTCCTGCTCATCCCGTTCCTGCCGCTGATGATCGTCCTTACGTCGTACATCCAGGTGCGCGGGCCGCTCCCGGTGATCGTCGTGATCGTCGCTACGGGCTGGCCGTGGGGAGCGCGCGTCCTGCGCTCGCAGACCCTGGCGGTGCGCGAGAGCGACTACGTGCAGGCGGCGCGCGTCGTGGGCGAGTCGAGCCTGCGCATCACGATGAGCGAGATCCTGCCGAACATGACCTCGCTCGTCGTCTCGATCTTCCTGTTCAGCGTGATCGGCGCCATCCTGGCCGAGGCGGCCCTCGAGTTCCTGGGCCTCGGCAACATCAGCGCCGTCTCCTGGGGCACGATCCTCTATTGGGCCCAGAACGAGCAGGCCCTGCTCGCCGGCGCCTGGTGGTGGTTCGTGCCTCCCGGCCTGTGCATCGCCCTTCTGGGCAGCGCCTTCGCCCTGATCAACTACGCCGTGGACGAGGTCACCAACCCTCGCCTGCGCGCGAGCTAGGAGGGCCGAGATGAGCGACGCGCTGCTCTCGGTCCGCCACCTGACGGTCGAGTACCGAAGCCGCCAGGGCGTGACGCGCGCGGTCGACGACGTGAGCCTGGACATCGGCCGGGGCGAGATCGTTGGCCTGGCGGGCGAGTCCGGCAGCGGCAAGTCCACGATGGTCCTTGCCCTGAGCCGGCTCCTCAAGTCCCCTGGCCGGATCACGGGTGGCGAGGTGCGCTTCGGCGGCGAGGACCTCCTGGCCATGCCCGCGGACAAGCTCCGCCGCTTCCGCTGGGAGCGGATGTCCATGGTCTTCCAAAGCGCCATGAACTCCTTAAACCCCGTGCTCACCGTCGGCGACCAGTTCGAGGACATGTTCCGCGCCCACGGCATCGGCAGGGCCGAAGGCCAGGCCCGGGCCGTCGAGCTCATGCGCATGGTGCGCATCGATCCCGGAGATC
>JAKASY010000563.1 GCA_021817625.1 Bacillota bacterium
CGGCGGGGCCGCCACGCTCCCCGTCCCACACCATGGGCTTCCACTCGCCGTCGCCCTCGCTGCCCTGCAGGTAGTCGCACGCGCGCGCAAACTCCCCGGCCACGTACCCGTCGTCGTGCGCCCTCAGCTCCACGAGGAACGGCAGGTCCGTGTAGCGCCTCGCGTAGTCGAGGAAGTACGGGCGCGGCCTCTCCACGTAGAACTCCTTGAGAATGACGTGGCCCATCGCCATCGCCAGGGCGCCGTCCGTACCCGGCCGCGGCGCCAGCCAGAGGTCGGCGAACTTGGTGCTCTCCGCGTAGTCGGGGCTCACGCCGATCACCTTCGTGCCGTTGTAGCGCGCCTCGACCATGAAGTGGGCATCGGGTGTCCGCGTCTGCGGGATGTTCTGGCCCCACATGATGTAGTAGGCGGCGTTGTACCAGTCGGCGCTCTCCGGCACGTCGGTCTGCTCGCCCCAGACCTGTGGAGAAGCCGGCGGCAGGTCCGAGTACCAGTCGTAGAAGCTGAGCATGGCGCCGCCGATGAGGCTCAAAAAGCGCGAGCCGGCGGCGTAGCTGACCATCGACATGGCCGGGATGGGGGTAAAGCCGACGATCCGGTCCGGGCCGTGCGTTCGGATCGTGTGGAGCGTCGCGGCCGCCACCATCTCGTTCGCCTCGTCCCAGGTCGCGCGCACGAAGCCGCCCTTGCCACGCGCGGTGCGGTAGCGACGGCACAGCTCGGCGTCGGCCATCAGGGCCTGCCAGGCGGAGACCGGGTCGAGGCCGTCAGCCCGCGCGCGTCTCCAGGCCGACAGGAGCACGCCCCGAACGTACGGGTGCTTGACCCGCAGCGGGCTGTAGATGTACCAGGAAAAGCTCGCGCCGCGCGGGCAGCAGCGCGGCTCGTAGTCGGGCATGTCGGGCCCCAGCGACGGGTAGTCGGTCGCCTGCGTCTCCCACGTGATGAGGCCGTTCTTCACGTAGATGCGCCAGCTGCAGGAGCCGGTGCAGTTCACGCCGTGCGTCGAGCGAACGACCTTGTCGTGCTGCCAACGCTGGCGGTAGGCGCCCTCCCAGTCGCGAGGACGCGGGCTCTCCTCGCCCCAGCCCCCGCCCACCCGACGGCCGCGGCGGAGGTAGGTCAGCGCCTGCCTACCCGCCACGTTTCGACCTGACGCGCTACCCATCGGCGGTTGCCTCCTTCGGTGGGTCCGCGTGCTCGCGCACGGCGAACGCGCCCGCTGCCGCGGCCTCGGCCACTAGAGCCTCCTCGTCGTCCTCGTGGCGCGCACGCAGGACCAGGAGCGCTTCGAGGCGGGCGAGGGCGGCGGGCGTCACGCGCGCGCCTTGGGTCAGGGCGGCCTCAGCCTCACCCACCCAGGTGCGCAGTAGGTCGTGGTCGCGGAGAAGACGCGAGGCGCGCTCAGCCCACGGCGCTTGCCGCAGCACCACGTACAGTGCGGCCTCCTCAGCCTCAGCGTGTGCCAACACCCGCTCCCGCCACACTTCGACCAGAACCTGCGCGACGTCTCGAGCCAGCACCGGGTCGCTGCCCAACGACTGGCGCAGGACAGCCATCGTTCCGTCCAGCTCCGCGGCGGCTCCGGCATGGATGCTGTGATGCGCCTCGACCTGGAACAGCGCGCTTGCTGTCGTCGCTACCTACCCCCCGGATGCGTTGCGGCGTCGGCCGACATGAGGATGCCCCACTGTACACCGACGGAGCGCGCGCTCTTGTGATGCGCGTCACGGCTTGTGCCGCCGCCGAGGTCAAGCTACTGGCGTCGGACACCATATCGTAATAGGATATAGTTGCGCGCCGAGGTGGGCACGTGCACCGGGAGGTGGCGGCAGCGAGCACCAGGGCGTCGTCGGCGAGGTCGAGCGCGCGGAGGCCGCCGGGCTTGTCACCAAGACACGGCAGGCGGGCGACCGGCGGGTGGTCGAGGCGCGGGTAATGACGAAGGGCGAGCGCGCCCTCGTGCTTCTCACCGCCGCCCACCGTGATGAGCTCCGGCGCGTGCGGGGCCGGCTAGCGGCCATCCTGCCGCCCGCTCGCGCGGCGTCCACGCCGGGCCACTGACGGCCCCCGCCGTGAGCGCGCTTGCTCCCTGCCGGCCCAGATCTCTTGCCGCGCGCTTTGTGTCGATTCCTCAATAGAGGGGGCGGCCCATGGGTCCGCATCTCGGGGACTTTACGACAGATGGCCGTCGCCTCACCCTATTGAGCGCCATTGCGCTGGCTCTCGGCGCGCTGTCAGGACTTGTCGCCTTCGCCCTCCTGCGCCTCATAGGCCTCATCACGAACCTCACGTACGACGCGCGCTGGAACGCGACGCTGGTGGCGCCCAGCCTTGCGCACTGGGGCGCGGCTACGGTCGTCATCCCCGTCCTCGGCGGTATCGCGGTCGGCGTGCTCGCGCGCTACGGCACCGACAAGATCCGCGGTCACGGCATCCCCGAGGCGATCCAGGCCATCCTGGAGGACGGAAGCCGCATGCAGCCGCGCGTGGCCGTGGTCAAGCCCATCGCTTCGGCGATCACCATCGGCACGGGCGGCCCGTTTGGTGCGGAGGGGCCGATCATCATGACCGGCGGCGCCGTCGGCTCGCTCGTCGCGCAGTTCTTCTCGCTCTCCTCCCTCGAGCGCCGCACGCTGCTCGTGGCCGGCGCGGCCGCTGGCATGTCGGCAACCTTCGGCGCGCCCATCAGCTCGGTGATGCTCGCGGTCGAGCTCCTGCTATTCGAGTGGCGCCCGCGCAGCCTCGTCCCCGTGGCGTGCGCGGCGGCCGTGGCTGACGTGATGCGCGTCGTGCTGCTGGGAAGATC
>JAKASY010000564.1 GCA_021817625.1 Bacillota bacterium
CCGCATGGGGCGACCACGACTACCTGGACGTCATGGCCGGCCTGGACGCGGCCCTGCGCGCCCACCCGGAGATCGACCCGGGCCGCCTCGGCGTGGCCGGCGGCAGCTATGGCGGCTTCATGGTGAACTGGATCGTCGGCCACAGTGACCGCTTCGCCGCCGCCGTCACGATGCGCAGCGTGGTGAACCGCATGAGCGCCATGGGCACCTCCGACATGGGCTTTCTGCGCACCAGACAGTTCGAGGGCCACCTCTGGTGGGAGGACATCGAGCCCTACCTGCACCAGTCCCCGCTCATGTGGGCGTCGAACATCCGCACGCCCCTGTTGATCGAGCACCAGGAGGGCGACCTGCGCTGCCCGATCGACCAGGGCGAGCAGCTGTACATGGCGCTCAAGGTGCTCGGCCGTGAGGTGCGGTTCATCCGCTACCCGGGCGAATTCCATGGCATGAGCCGAACGGGCAGACCGTGGCACCGCGTGCACCGCCTGCTCATGATCCAGGGCTGGTTCGACGACCATCTGGGCCCGGCGGCCGCGAAGGGGGGAGCACAGTGAGCCAGCCTTCGACGACGATCTACACCGCTGGCCGCGTCTGGACCGGCGAGACCGGAGGCACGATCGACGGCGGGGCCGTGGCGGTGCGCGAGGGGCGCATCGTGTGCGTCGGCCGTGCCGGCGACGTCGCGGCCGCCAACCCGACCGCAGCGCGCGTCGCCTTCGACGCCGGCGCGACGCTCATGCCGGGGCTGATCGACTGCCACGTGCACCTATCCGGCGCGCGCACCTACGGCCACGAGACGGCTCCGCCCGCCTGGCGCGCGGCACGCGCCGTCGAGGACCTGGGACGCCTCGTGCGCGCCGGCTACACCACGGTGCGCGACCTGGGCGGCGACATCGCCCTCGGCCTCAGGGAGGCCGTGCTCGAAGGAAGCGTGCCCGGCCCGCGCATCCTCGCGGCCGGACCGATCATCTCCCAGACGGGCGGCCATGCCGACACCCACGCCTTCCCGCTCAAGTGGGTCGAGGCGATGGGCGACAGCATCCTCGCGGACGGCCCGGACAACGTGCGCCAGGCCGTGCGCCTGGTCTGCCGCCGCAACGCCGACGTCGTCAAGATCTGCACGACCGGCGGCGTCGGCACGGAGTTCGACAGCCCGCACGACGCCCACTACACGCCGGCTGAGATCGAGGCCGTTGTCGACGAGGCCCACCGCCTCGGACGGCGGGTTGCCTCCCACGCCCAGGGGGCCGAAGGCGTGCGCAACGCCGTCCTCGCCGGTGTGGACACGATCGAGCATGGCTACTACCTGGACGAGGCGGCCGTCGAGGCCATGCTCGCCCACGCCACCATCTTCGTGCCGACGTTCGTGCTCTCGCGCGTCTACCGCGACACGCTGGCAGCCGGCACCGAGATGCCTGCCTACCGCCGGCGCAAGCAGATGGACGCCATGGACGCTATGCCCGCGAGCCTGCGCCTGGCCGCCGACGCCGGCGTGCCCATCGCCTCAGGCTCGGACTTCTGCGGCTACCCGATGCGCGAGCACGGGCACAACGCGCGCGACATCGTGGCCCTGGCCGAGGGAGGCCTGGGTGCCGAGGGTGCCCTCGTGGCGGCCACGGCCACGGCCGCCCGGGCCTGCGGCCTCGAGGCTCAGGTCGGTCGCCTCGCCCCCGGCCTCGAGGCAGACATGGCGGTGTTCGGAGGAAACCCTCTGAGCGACCCGGCCGTCCTTCTCGCCGGCGCCCTCGCGGTCGTCCAGTTCGGCCGCCTGCTCCTGCCGCCCTCGCCCGGCGCGGGCCTCGTGCCTCAGGCCATGCCGCGCCTCAGCCCCTCCCGCCCCGCCCGCTAGCCAGGGCCAGGCGGACGACCGATCCGAGCTTCTCCGGAGGTGGTGGCATGGCGAGCCAGAGCCCGTACGCCCTGTTCATCGACGGCCGCTGGCGCGACGCCCGCGACGGGCGGCGCTTCGCGGTGGAGAATCCGGCCGACCTGAGCGTGGTCGCCGAGCTGCCCGACGCCGGACCGGCCGACATGGCCGACGCCGTCGAGGCGGCGGTGCGCGCCCAGGAGGCGTGGGCCGCCGAACCCGCCCACAGCCGCGGCGCCGTCCTCATTGCCGTCGCCGAGGCGATGCGCAGGGAGGCCGAGGGCCTCGCGCGCCTGATGACCCTCGAGGAGGGAAAGCCGCTGCCCGAGGCCCGTGGCGAGATCGTCTACGCCGCCTCTTTCCTGGAGTGGTTCGGCCAGGAGGCCGACCGCGTGTACGGCGACGTGCTGGCGGTCAACGATCCGGACAAACGCCTGTTCGTGTTCAAGCGTCCGGTGGGGGTGACGGCCGCGATCACGCCCTGGAACTTCCCGGCGGCGATGATCGCCCGCAAGGTCGGCCCCGCCCTGGCCGCGGGCTGCACGATGGTGGTGAAGCCCTCCGAGCTCACCCCCCTTTCGGCCCTCGCCATGGCCCGGCTATTCGAGGCGGCCGGCCTGCCGCCGGGCGTCCTCTCCGTCGTATCCGGGCAGGATGCGGCGGCGCTCGCCGGCGTGGTCATGGCCGACGCGCGGGTGCGCAAGGTTTCGTTCACCGGCTCTACGCAGGTCGGCCAGATCCTCATGCGCCAGGCGGCGGACACGGTCAAGCGACTGTCTCTCGAGCTCGGCGGCCATGCGCCGCTGATCGTCTTCGAGGACGCCGACCTGGACCTCGCGGTCGAGCAGGCCGTGATCGCCAAGATGCGCGGCATGGGCGAAACCTGCGTCTCGCCCAACCGCTTTTACGTGCAGCGCTCGATCGCGCCCGCCTTCGCCCGT
>JAKASY010000565.1 GCA_021817625.1 Bacillota bacterium
CGACGCCGCCTTCCCGCTGCCCGTCGCGCTCGGCCCGCTCGAGGTGCGCCACACCGTGGGGGAGGTGGTGGCGGCCGCCGGACTGCGACAGCTGCGGGCGGCCGAGACGGAGAAGTACGCGCACGTCACCTATTTCTTCAACGGCGGCGAGGAGACCCAGTTCCCGGCCGAGGAGCGCATCCTCGTGCCCTCGCCCAAGGTGGCGACGTACGATCTCGAGCCCGCCATGGCGGCCGCACCGCTGACCGACCGGGTGTGCGCCGCCCTGGCGGAGCCGCCGGGATTTGACCTGTTCGTCCTGAACTACGCCAACCCCGACATGGTCGGGCACACCGGCGACATGGCCGCGACCGTGGCGGCGCTCGAGGCCCTGGACGCCTGCCTGGGGCGCCTCCGGGAGGCGGTGTTCGCCCTCGGCGGCGGCTTCCTCCTCACGGCGGACCACGGCAACGCGGAGGCCATGCGCGACGAGGCGACGGGGGAGGCGCGCACCGCCCACACGACGGCGCCGGTGCCGGCCGTGCTCTGCCTGCCGGGCTGGGAGGGGGCGCGCCTGAGGACGGGCTGCGGCCTCGTGGACGTCGGCCCGACCCTGCTCGCTCTCATGGGCCTCGACTTGCCAGCGGAGATGGAAGGGCGCAGCCTGATCGAAGCCCGCGCCTGAGAGCGAGGCCGCGGGCGCGCCCACGTAGGAGGGGTTTTGGTGGCTGGAGCATGCCGCATCGACGCCGTGCGGGCGCGGGAGATCCTCGACTCGCGCGGCAACCCGACGATCGAGGTGGAGGTGGAGGCGGACGGCGCCGTCGGGCGCGCGCCCGTGCCGTCGGGCGCATCGACCGGCAGCCAGGAGGCGCTCGAGCTGCGTGACGGCGACACGGCGCGCTACGGCGGCAAGGGCGTGCTCCGGGCGATCGACCACGTGCAGAGCGAGATCGCCGCGCGCGTCGTGGGCCTGGCGGCGGACGACACGACGGCCGTCGACGGCGCCCTCATCGCCCTCGACGGCACGCCGAACAAGTCCCGTCTGGGCGCCAACGCGATCCTCGGCGTCTCCCTGGCGGCGGCCCGCGCCGCGGCCGCATGGCACCGCATGCCGCTCTACCGCTTCATCGGCGGCGGCGCCGCTGACCTCTTGCCCTTGCCGTTCATGAACGTGATCAACGGCGGCCGCCACGCCGACTCCGGCCTGAGCGTGCAGGAGTGCATGATCGTGCCCGTGGGCGCCGACACGTTCAGCGAGGCGGTGCGCATGGGCGCCGAGGTGTACCATGCCCTGCGCGACGTCCTGGCGGAGGACGGGCAGTCCGTGGCCGTGGGCGACGAGGGCGGCTTCGCGCCGCGCCTGGGCTCGGAGGAGAAGGCGCTCGACACGCTCATGCGGGCGATCGAGCGCGCGGGCTACCGCCCTGGAGACGACGTCGCGCTGGCGATCGACAGCGCCGCCTCCGAGTTCCAGCAAGGCGACGTCTACCACCTGGGCGAGCGGCGGCTGAGCGCGGACGAGCTCATCGAGCTGTACGGCTCGTGGCTGGGGCGCTATCCGATCGTCTCGCTCGAGGATGGTCTGGGGGAGCAGGACTGGAGAGGCTGGCGGCGGCTGTGCGAGCGCCTGGGCGATCGCGTCCAGCTCGTGGGCGACGACATCTTCGTCACCCAGAGCGCGCTCATCGAGCGCGGCATCGCCGAGCGCGCGGCCAACGCCGTGCTCATCAAGGTGAATCAGGTGGGCACCCTGTCGGAGACGATCCGGGCGGTCGAGACCGCCACCCGGCACGGCTGGGGGGCGATGGTCTCGCACCGAAGCGGCGAGACCGAGGACGCCCTGATCGCCGACTTGGCGGTCGCCCTCGGCACCGGGCAGATCAAGAGCGGCGCGCCGGCGCGCTCCGAGCGCGTCGCCAAGTACAACCAGCTGCTGCGCATCGAGGGCGACCTGGCGCGACCGCGCTTCGCGGGCCGCCTTGGCAGTGCCGGCCGCGCGTGATATCTTGGACCAAGCGTGGAACGGTGACTGGAGGCTGCCTGCTTGCTTCACACCCTCGTGTGGGTGGTGACCATCGCGCTGGCCGTGGCGATCGTCGTGTCCGTCCTGATGCAGTCCGGGCGCACGTACGGTCTGAGCGGTCAGATCATCGGTGGCGCGGAGAGCATGTTCGGGCGCCGACGGGGGTTGGACGACGTGCTTGCGCGCGTTACCGCCGTGCTCGGCATCGCGTTCCTGGCGTGCATGCTGCTCCTGGGAGCCAAGGTCGTCTGACCGGCCGGGCGGCGGTGCGGTCGCGCGTCGGGCTGGAGCAGCGTGACTAGGGCTGCAGGGCGGCGCCGGTGACGGCGCGCAGGCTCGGGCTTGCGCGCCCTTGGCGTGCGCCCGCGGGCCCACGCTGACAGGAGGCGAAGAGGTGGCCGACGGGAGCGCTGGCACCGATGCGGCCGGTGCGCGCACCGACTGGACCGGTCAGGCGCGCAGCGCCGACCAGGCCGAGCCGACGCTCAGGGAGCGCATCCGCGCGTACCTTCTGAGCGACGCCGGCAAGAAGGCGGGAAGTGTCCGCGCCATCGGCGCGGCGCTCTCGCTCGGGACGGGCGAGGCGGACGAGCTCGAGCGGGCGCTCGAGGAGATGGTCGAGGAGGGCGAGGCGCTTAGCGAGGACGGTCGCTACGTCGCGCCGGAGGCCACGGGTCTCGTGCTCGGCCGCCTGCAGGGCAATCCCAAGCGCTTCGGCTTCGTCGTCGCCGACGTGCCGGAGCAGGAGGATCTGTACATCCCGCCGGACGGGATGCGCGGGGCGATGCACGGCGACCGCGTGCTC
>JAKASY010000566.1 GCA_021817625.1 Bacillota bacterium
CGCGCGCGCCTCGCCCGACGCGCTGGCGCGCGCGACAAGGCGCCCGGGGCCGCGCCCCGGGCGCCTTGCGACGGCTGGCCGCGCTAACCGAGCGACTGCGTCTGGCTGATCACCTGGAGGGCGTTCAGGTTGCGCGCCCAGATGCTCCCGTCGTCGGCCGACAGGCGGAAGGCGAACACCGCCACGTGCGTGCGCGGATTCATCACGATGCCGTACGCGTTGTCGTCGGCCGCATTGACGTAGAGACGGCCGGCGCGGAGGTTCGACAGGTTGGGGCTGAAGCGGGTCTGGATGGCCCGAACCTTCAGCAGGAAGGCGACGTCCACCGGCACCGCCACGGTCACGAGCTGGCTGCCTTTCGGCCCGGGACGCACGCTCGTGCGCACGAGCGCGCTCGGCAGCGCGCCGCGGTCGCGCGTGGCGTAGGCGATGGCCACGCCGACGCTCTCGACGTCGCCCGCCGGCTGAAAGGCGTAGAGGGCGCGCACCGCGGTCGCCGCCATGACGGGAAGGCGGGGGCCGACGTTGCCGGTCGGGGCGCCGCTCTCGCCCGGCGGCGGCAGAAGGCCGGACACCACCTTGATCGTGCCGGCCGTGAGGAGGGCGGTGGCGGCGACCGCCGCGGCGAGCCACGGCCCCACGCGCCGCCGCGGTCGACCCTGGGTGGCCGGCGCGGCGCCAGGGCCGGGCGCGGACGTCTCGGCGGCCGCCGCGGCGACGGTCAGCGTCACTTCCGCCCGGCAGGACGGGCAGACGCGCGCTCCCCGACGCAGCGGCGCCCAGCACGTCGGGCAGACCGCCCCCTGGCGCGCCGCCACTAGGAGCCGCCCTTCGCGCCGCGGTCGAGCGGCGCGTCCCAGAGCGCGTACCAGCGGTCGATCTCCTCTTCCTGCGGCAGGGACTTGGGCAGGACCGAGCTCAGGCGCAGCTCGCGCGCGTTGTCGCGCTCGCGCTGACCGCCGCTCGGCGCGAACGGGTAGTAGCGGCCGCGCCGGTAGTTGTAGATGAGCGTGAACGGGCCGCTGCCGCTCTCCTCAAGGGGGAAGGCGGCGGCCACCAGCGCGTCGCCGTAGCCGCGCTGGCGCAGCTCCTCGCCGACCATGTGGACGCCCGTCACGACGTCGTCGAGCCCATCGTCCACGGCGGTGAGCACCCACCAGCGAAAGCCGAGCGCGTCCGAAGGCGTCGCGAGCGAAAGACCATGCTCACCGCGGTAGAGGTCGAGAACGCCGTCGATCTCGTCGATGGCGGCGGTGAACGTGCCTCCCTCGGGCGAGCGCACGCACAGGCCCCCGACGCCGCGCGGGCGGATGCCGGCCGCCTCGAGGTCGACCAGGGCGGTGGGCAGGGCGAAGAGCGGGTCCATCTTCGGCTTTGCCCGACGCGTGTTGCCGAAGAGCGCGTCGAACACGCTCATCGCAGCTGGCTCTCCAGGTCGCGCAGGCGGGCCAGGCGGTGGTCGAGGCTCGGGTGGGTGGAGAGGAGCTCCTGGATGGAGGAGCGCGAGAGCGCCGGCACGATGAAGAACGCCGAGAACGCCTCCACCTGGCGCAGGTCGCGGTCCGGGATGCGCCGATTCGTGTCGGAGATCTTCACGAGGGCCGACATGAGCTCGGACGGCCGGCCCGTCAGGATGGCGCTGCCGCGGTCGGCGGCGTACTCGCGGTAGCGCGAGATCGCCCGAATGAGGAAGAAGCTGATCACCCACACGGCGAGCGAGGCCAGCCACACCAGAAGGAAGTTGTCGCTGCCCCGGCCGCGGCCGCGCCCGCCCCCGAAGCCGCCGCCGAACCCGCCCATGAACCAGAAGCCGTTCTGGAAGATCATCGCCGCCGCCGTCGCGAAGAACGAGACGAACGTGATCACCATCATGTCGCGGTTCTTGACGTGCGTGATCTCGTGGGCGAGCACCGCCTCGAGCTCGCTTGAGTCCAGCCGGTCCATGATGCCGCGGGTCACGCACACGACCGCGTGGCTCGGGCTGCGGCCGGTGGCGAAGGCGTTGGGAATGCCGGCGGGCGAGATCGCCACCTGGGGCTTGGGCACGTCGGCCAGCTGCGCGACGCGCGCCACCATCGCGTGCAGCTCGGGCGCCTGGCGCTCGGTCACCACGCGGGCGCCCATGGCCGCCAGCACGATGCGGTCCGACATGTAGTACTGAAGGAGGAGCAGCCCGCCGCCGATGACGACGATCGTCAGAAACGAGGCGCCGACGCTCCAGAGAATCCAAAGAAACAGGGCGTAGACCACGCCCAGGAGGGCGAGGCTCGCCAGCATGCGGACGATCAGCCCCGTGTCGGGCCGAAGCCGTCCCGCGCGCACCGCCATCTACCGCACCTCCCTGGATGCGCCCACATTGTATGCGTGCTCCTGGGCCCCCACAAGCACTAGCGGCCCGCGCGGTGGCCCCGCAGCGTGTGGCCGGTGGCCCGCCCCACGAGATCGCGCAGCGAGGTGGCGAGGGCCATCGCCTGCACCACCTCCAGGTCGCTCGTGCCGTGCACCTCGACGAACACGGTGACGCTGTCGGCGCTTTCCACCGACACGGCGCGAAAGCCGTTGCGCCTTAGCGAGGCCAGGTACGGGCGCAGCTCCGGCGAGTCGGCGTCGAACGTGAAGGAAAGGCGTGGCTGGCGTCGCGGCGGGGCGCTCTCGGCGGCGCCGGGCGAAGGCGAGGCGGCGGGGCCGTCGCCCTCTGCCTCGGTGGCGTCGCGCAGCGCACCCTGGCACTTGATGAGGAGTTCGAGATCGTCGTCGCCCGCGGACAGGAGGACGTGCTCGAGGTCGTCGCCGTCCAGCGGAAGGCG
>JAKASY010000567.1 GCA_021817625.1 Bacillota bacterium
CCGATCTACTATGCCCACGTGATGGCCGGGGCCCTCTGGACGGGCACCGACATCTTCATGGGCTTCTTTCTCGGTCCCCTTCTGCGACGCCTGACTCCCGAGCAGCGCAAGGCGGTGATCGGCTGGATGACGCCCCGAACACTCCTCTACCTGCCGGTCCTGGCCGCGACGACCGGCACGGCCGGGTGGTACCTCGCCACGTGGCAGGGCATGCTCGCCGCGGCGAACCCCGAGCGACCCTGGGTGCTTGGGGCGCTCGTGATGATCGCGATCCTGACGATCCAGGGCTTCGGCATCCTCCTTCCCAACTCCCTGAGGACCTATCGTGAGCTTTATCGCACCGCACCCGACCTGGACCGGATCTTCAGGCTCAACCGCTTCAACAACCTGCTCGCCGGCGTGCAGGGATCCGTCCAGGTTCTGATCATTCTCGTGATGGCGCACCTGGCGGTCGGGTAGCCGGCGCCCCTTCTCGGCATGCCTTGGCGTCACGGTGACAGCCGGACCTTGTGGGCACTGGCGCGGGGTGCGGTCTAGACAGATGAACGCCACCCCGCACCGCGCTCTGCGGCCTCGCGCGCCAGATCCGATTCCGTCAAGGGCAAAGCCCAGTCGGCGACCCACGGAGGCGGCTCACCGAGCTTGGGAAGGGGCCTAAGTTCGCCGGTCAATGCGAAATAGCATCCCTGCCAGTACGCGTGCCGCCGGGTCGACAGCACGCCCGCGACCAGGCGCTCGGCCGCGCTGCGATCGACTTCCAGGCCGGTGATCTGCCACAGCACGTACTGGACCATGGCGCGGATGTCGCTGCGCTCCGCCGACGCCCCGAGGCGGCTGAGGCGGCGTCGCGCCTGGTCGTCCGACGCCTTGCCCACGGCGTGGGCCCATCGCACGTACTGCGCGCTGAGAGCCGTGCGTTCGGACTCCCTGGCGGCGGCGCGGCTTGGCCAAGCCGCGCGAATAACACTCGCAGCCCGCCGGACGTCGCCCGTGTCGAGCAGCATCTCGGCCCAGTGGCGCGCGTACAGACAGACGTAGCGCGGCATGCCGAACTCCCGCCCGAGCGCGGTGGCGTGGCTCCAAAAGCGGTTGGCATTGTCAATCTCGCCTTGCCGGCCGAAGGCGTAGGCGAGATGGTTTACCACGATGCTCATCACGCGCTGATCGTCCAGATCGCGGGCGAGCCGGTAGGCGGCGCGCGTGCACACGTCCGCGTCGTGCCACTGTGCGACGCTCTGGTAGCACAGCCCGAGGTTCGCGAGAGCGTTGCGGAGGTAGTGCAGCTGCCCGCTCTCGTGCGCCAGCTCGGCGACCCGGCGCTGGAGGTCGAACGCCGCCTCCAGGTGACCGAGCTCATGCTCCGCGAGCGCGAGGTTTCCACTCGCGAGGAGAGCCTCCGGTATCGAACCCGCCTCCTCGGCCAGGGCGAGCGCACGTTCGTAGCGCGCTTTGGCGGCCCGAAGGTGCCCCTGCTCGTAGCGCGCAAAGCCGATGTCGTTCTCGACCCGCGCCGCAAGCGGCCGGTCGCCCGCCCTCTCGGCTAGGTCGGCGGCCTCGCCAAGCAGCCGCCCGGCAAGCTCGTACTCCGCCCGGTACTCCGCGACCTCGGCTCGCCAGATGAGGGCCCGCGCCAGCGAGGGGGTCTCGCCGGTGGCCCGGAAGTAGGCGATGCTCTGGTCCATGTGCGCCTGCGCCACCTCGCCGGCGCCGGCGTCCGCCTGGATGCGCCCGAGGCCGAGTCGCGCCAGCGACACCGTGCGAAACCGGCCGTGCGCGATCCCAAGGCGCATGGCCTCCTCGTAGGCCTCGGTCGCGCTGGCGCGCTCGCCCAGCGCGTACAGCGCGTCGCCCTGCCTCACCCGATGGTCGGCCCGCTCGGCAGGCGGCGTGAGGCGGATGAGGGCGTCGTACGCCGGTAGCGCGGAGCGAAGGTTCAGCGTGCTCTCCGCGTGCGTGGCGGCGAGGCCGTACGCGTGGCGGGCCTCGTCCACGCGGCCGGCCACTTCCCACAGCGATGCCAGGTCGTATGGCGCAATCGCGCCCTCGTGGCGAGCGAAGGCCTGGGCGAGGCGGGCGCCCAGCCTGCGCCGTCTGGACTCCGACAGGGCGGCGACGATCGGCGCCCGGAGCAGGTCGTGGGCCAGACCGATCAAGCCCGGGCCCGCCCAGGCCAGGAGGTGGGCCCGCACGAGCTCGTCAAGCGCCGGCGACCGGGTCTCCGCGAGGGCGGCCTTTAGGCCCACGACGCTGACGGGACGACCCATGAGCGCGAGCGCCTCCACCAACCGGCGCTGCGGCGCCGGAAGGGAGCGCAGCCGCTTCACGAGCGCCGCCTCGTACGTCGGCGCCACCGGCACGGACCCGGGCGACGCGAGCTCGTCCGCCGCTGCCCTCGCCAGTTCCAGAAGATGGAGCGGGTTTCCCTGCCCCAGTTCGAGCACCTCGTCAAGGGTGGGCTCGGGCAGATGCGCCGCCCCCTCCACGAGCGCGCGGGCGTCGTGGGCCGGGAGGGGCCGGACGAAGAGCGCGGAGCGCCTCACGTGACCGGAAAGCGCGACAAAGAAGTCGCGCCGTCGCGCCACCGCCACGCGGCCGTCGCGACTGGCGACGACCACCAGCAGCCGTACGTCGCTTCGACCGTCGAGGACGTACCTGAGCCATCGCCAGGTATCGTCGTCGGCGTCGTGCATGTCGTCCAGGGCGAGGACGGCCGGGCCTCCCGCCCACAGCGTCGACGCCAAGAGCCGGTAACGGCGCTGCTCCAGGCTTCTTTGGTCCGGCGCCCCGAAGGAGGCCGCGGAC
>JAKASY010000568.1 GCA_021817625.1 Bacillota bacterium
GTCCCCGGCGCAACGCCCCAGCCGGTCGGGGCGCGCGACGACGCGGCGCGGGTCAGGACCCGGCGACCGCCGCGTAGGTGACGGTGACGACGCGGCCCTTCACGTGCAGGGTCACGCCCACCAGGCCCGCCGCCGTGAGAAAGACGTCCGAGGGCCGGATGGCCAGGACGGTGTGCAGGCTCTTCGGCGCCGGCCCGATCGCCCACGTCGAGAACGTCCCCTTGCGGCTCGACAGGAGCAGGACGACCGCCTCGCCGTCGCCCGCCAGGCTGACCACCGCCGTGTCCTTCGGCAGCTTGCCGAGCAGGAGGCTGCGGCCGCCGCTCTCCGGGCGGGCGACGCTGTTGCCCTCAACCGTGAGGAAGCCGCCCGGCGCCGGCACGAGCACGCCGTGCCCCGTCCAGATGAGCGCGACGTGGGCGGCGGCGCCGAAGCGCGGCAGGTGGAGGCGCGTGCCCGAGAACTCGATGGCGTACAGGCCGACGTCGCCGTTCGGCTCCACCGCGACGGCGGTGGGCAGCATGTCGGTGGCCGCGGTCCGGATCGTCGCCGACCCCGGCCGGGCGAAGCTCCCTTCCGCCAGGACGGCCTGCGAGAGTGCCTTCTTGGCGCTCCCCGCCTGGGTGATGGCGGCCCAGTGCTGGCCCGAGGCGCCCAGGGCGGGCGGCGCCTCGGCGGCATGGCCGGGGGTGTAGCGCCAGGCCACGCCTTGGCCGCCGCCGAGGTCGCTCACGATGACCTCCCACGGCCGCGCGCTCGGGGCGCCCACCCCGGTCACGTCGGCCAGGGGGCCGGCCGTCACCACGACGCCGTCCTCGGTGGCGGCGACGCTCAGCACGGCGTCGCCCTTGGGCACCGTGATCAGGCTGCGCAGCGTCGTGCCCTTGGCGGTGACCAGGCGCACGCCGACGGGCACCTCCGTCTGGCTGCCCTTCGGGCCGCCAGCCGTGCCCAGGCTCGCGGAGGCCACCTTGGCGTACGCGAGCAGCGCGACGCCGTCTCGCGTGTAGGCCGCCCAGTAGGGCGGCGTGACATAGCCGGTCGCGGCGGTTGAGGCGGCGAAGGCGACCCCGGACCCGAGCGCGAACGGCAGGGCGGAGAGGACGAACGCCGCGACAGCCCGACGAATGGTGGAACCAGGCAGCACGAACAACCAGCCCCCAGATGATCGAAGGTTGACCGAAGCCGGTAGGTTGTTCGCCCCGTCCCGTAGGTTTGTGCCCGTAGCGCGGGCGGCGGCGCAAGGAACCTGTTGCCAGTCCGCGCCGAGGCCTGGCAGGAAACGTCAGGCTGGCGGGCGAATCGCCCTCGCCGGAACGCACAGAGCGCATTGAGGGCGCCCCGGCGCCAAGGATGGTGGACGATGGCGCGACCGCGACGGCGGGCGGAGACCTCCAAGGACGCCCCGACACAGCACTACATCCGGACCATCGACGAGCTCGGGCGGGTTGTCGTGCCCGTTGAGTTCCGTCGGCGTCTTGGCCTGAGCGACGGCAGCCCCCTTGAGATGTTCGTCAACGGCGACGCCATCTATCTTGCCGCCTACCACGAAGGCTGCCTGTTCTGCGGCGGGCCGCTCGACTTCGGGCGCTTCCGCGGCAAGCCCCTTTGCCGCAGCTGCGCGGAGGAGCTCACCCGGCTCGACCCGGACTCGGCCCACGTGGTCTCCGGCTAGCGCTACGGCAAGAGGACGATCTTGCCGACCCGGCCGCCCTGAAGGACGCCTTCATGGGCGGCCTTTGCGTCGGCGAGCGGCCAGGTGCGGTCGACCGCCGGCCGCAGCGCGCCCGCGCGCAGGCCGGCGACGATCGCCCTGTGGCTGGCGCCGAGCTCCGCGGCCGTCGCGCGGTGGAGCATCACGCCGCGCACAGCGCCCTCGGTCTGCATGAGGGCGCGGGGGTTGATCTCGATCGGCGCCCGCGAGCCCACGACCACGACGCGGCCGCCCGGGGCCAGGAGAGCGAGGTCCGCGGCCAGGCTCTGGTGCGCCGCCATCTCCACGATGAGGTCCACGCCCGCGCCGCCCGTGGCGGCCGCTATGGCCTCGGCGTCGCCGTGGCCGAAGGCGGCCTCGGCGCCGTCGGCCACGGCGCGCGCGCGCCCGCCCTCGCTGGACGCGGTGGCCAGCACGCGCAGGCCGAAGGCCACGGCCATCTGCACGGCGGCCACGCCGACGCCGCCCGACGACCCGTGCACCAGGCACCACTCGCCGGGGCGCGCCCGGCCGACATGGAAGAGGGCGCGGTGGGCGGTGAGGAAGGGCACGCCGATCGCCGCGCCCTGGGGGAAGTCGACCGAAGCGGGCAGGGGCCAGGCCCGCGCCTCGGGCACGGCCACGGCCTGGGCGTAGGCGCCCCGCTCGGCGTGCACGTAGACGCGGTCGCCGACGCGCAGGCGGGTCACGCCCGCCCCCACCGCGCGCACGGTGCCGGCGCCGTCCGTGCCCGGCACGTAGGGCAGGGACGGCAGGTTCGCGTAGCTACCGGCGCGGATGTAGGTCTCGACCGGGTTCACGCCGACGGCCGCAAGGTCCACCACCACCTGTCCAGGGCCCGCCACCGGGTCGGGCCACGCCTCGAGCCGGAGCACCTCGGGACCGCCGAACGCCCGCACCACGATCGCCTTCACCGGGTCACCCCCGCTTCGTCCCAACCATACCACCGGCGCGAGGGCGTACGGCCCTGGGGCCCCGCGGCCGCCTCCTTCACCCGCGGCGGCGCCAGCACGCCGGGCGTTCGGGCCGGACAAGCCTCGACGCGGCCGCCCGCGGGGCACCCGCGAGTGCCGACCGCGGTCGCG